>CAWWCX010000575.1:0-2564 GCA_963935445.1 uncultured Roseibacillus sp. | reverse complement strand
AGTACGGTCTCGTGGGCTCGGAGATGTGTATAAGAGACAGGTGCCCTGCTTTGTCGCCACCTCACTGTGATAGCCGTAGCGAGCGGACCGCTCTCCGCCCGGCTTCTCAATCGCCGCGATCTTCCGGCTCAATTCGGCGATCTCCTTTTCGAGGACGAGGACCGTGGGAGTCTTGAGAGCCTGGAGCGCTTTGCGAGTTTTTCCCAATTCTTCCTCCAGCCCGCTCTTCTTCTTGTTCAAGCTTTCGCGCTTGGCCGCCACTTTCGGACCCGCATCATAGGGCCGATCCGCGCGATCAAGGGCCGCGAATACCGACTGCAGCGAGTAGTAGTCCTTCATCGTGACCGGATCGAGCTTGTGATCGTGGCACTGTGCACACTGCACCGTGATCGAAGAAAAGGCGTTCATGGTAGTGGTTACCATGTCGTCCCGGTCGAGATGCCGCGCCACCTTTCCATCGATCTTCTCCTCCGGAACCTCGGCGTGACCGATGAAATCCCAGGGGCCCGCCGCGATGAACCCGGTCGCCACGATGCCATCCACTGTTTCCGGCCAGAGGACATCGCCCGCAATTTGCTCTTTAACAAATCGGCCATAGGGCTTGTCCTCGTTGAAGGCCCGGATCACGTAGTCGCGGTAGGGCCAGGCATTGGGCCGGGGCTTGTCCTTGTCGTAGCCGTGGCTCTCTCCGTAGTGCACCACGTCGAGCCAGTGCCGCGCCCAGCGCTCGCCGTAGCCGGGCTTATCCAGCAAGCGGTCCACCAGCTTGGCGTAAGCCTTGGGATCGGGATCGTTGACGAAGGCCTCTGCTTCGCCGGGAGTCGGGGGAAGACCGATCAGGTTGTAGTAGAGCCGCCGAATCAAAGTGCGACGGTCGGCCTCCGGCGACAACCGCATCCCTTCGGTTCGGTGTTTGTCGATGATGAAAAGGTCGACCGGAGTCGCGACCCTTCCGGCATCCGGGCCCTTGGCTTCCGGAGGAAGGGGCCGCTTGAGAGGTTGCAAGGACCACCAGGTCTCCTCCGCTTCCGCGGAAAGGATGCCGCTGACTAACGACAGACAAAGGATCGTATTCCGGGTCATTGCTTCGCCACTATCTGAGGAACTTCGCGCTGAGGCAGCCCTACAGTTGTCCTAGAATAGTGTGACCTCGCGGAAAATCAACCACGGGGCGGATCGGTTTCCGAAAAATACCCCGCATCAATGAAAAGAGGGGAATCCGTTCGGGTGCAGGCGAGGGCGTGGCGTTACTCTGAAGTCTGAAGATGCGAGATGCGCCGAGATGCGCCAGGGACGTCAGCACGACCACCCGCTGTTGGTCGAGACGGTCCGAACAAGGTAGGCCGCGAGTGCGCGGAAAGGTCGACTGGGTGGCGCAAACAGGTGATCACAAAACTCCTTGACGCTCTGAGGGGTTCCCAATATTTGAAAGCAGTTGATGAATAATCGAGTTCCTCTTCTGGGTGCACTTCTTGTCACCGTGCCCTGCGCTTTGGCCGATCTCAAGACCGAGATTCTTGCCGATAACCCGGTCGCCTACTGGCGACTCGATGATACCGCCACCCCGGCGCTCGATTCCACCGACAACGGCAACGATGCCGATGCCTTCGACGCGGTGTTTTTTGCCCAGGACTCGCTCTTCCTGAACGACAACAACGATGCGGTCAGCACCATGGGCAACGGCCAGCTGATGACCCTTCCTTTCGAGAAGTTCGACGGCGGAGGTTTCACCGTCGAGTTCTGGGTCCGACTGAACTCCGCCCCGGGGAGCTTCCATAACCTGGTTGGTGACGGTGAAACTGGCGGAGATTTTTCCCTGATGATTTACACGACTTCCAACCGCAATGTGCGCGCGCATGTGCAAACCGC
This sequence comes from uncultured Roseibacillus sp., assembly GCA_963935445.1. Taxonomy (GTDB): domain Bacteria; phylum Verrucomicrobiota; class Verrucomicrobiia; order Verrucomicrobiales; family Akkermansiaceae; genus Roseibacillus_B. The sequence continues at coordinate 695 of CAWWCX010000575.1, read as the reverse complement.
GGCCGGCTGGTCTGGACTGGATTCGCAGGAGCAGCTCATCGTGGGTGCGGTGCACCATGTTGTCTCCACCTGGGACGCGGGGACCGGGGAGATGAACCTCTACTTCGATGGGGTGCTCGCCACCACTACTCCGGTTGGCTCGGCTGCCCAGCCCAACATCGGGCCTGCAATCAATACCGACAATGCCATCTACATCGGGAAGGATGGCCGTGAGCCTGGACCCGACGCCACCTTCGACGAGGTCGCGATTTACAACTATCCGCTCTCGGCAGCCCGGGTGGCCGCCCACTACGCCGCCGTTGAGGTTCCCGATCCGCCCGCCCCGCCGGAGCCACCGGCGCCCTTCGCGGTAGAAATTGGTACATCCTCCTTGATCGCCGACCTTGATTACAGCGACTCCTTCACGATTGGAGCGGACGCCGCCGATCCGGCCCGTCAGACCTATGGGGCCCAGGGGTTTCCGCTCCCGGGTGGTGTGGAGCTGATGGAGGACAGCCACGGAAACGCTCCTGCGGCTTGGGCGTCCAATGCCTGGTCCATTGCTACCGATGCCGCTGTCAACCCGGGGGGGTTCGGCTATCCGGGACCGAGTGGGGGGGGAAGCGAGACCGGCTTTACTCAGCGCGGCGGTGGTGGAGACTGGGGCATCCCCTGTCTCTTATACACATCTGACGCTGCCGACGATATGCAGTGTG
>CAWWCX010000574.1:0-2575 GCA_963935445.1 uncultured Roseibacillus sp. | reverse complement strand
CTCATCGGCCTGAACGCCTGCAACGAACCTGCGGAGACCACCCCGGTCGCGAAACACCACCCGGGAGAACTCTTCCGGGTCGGCTCCGTCGTCATTCGTCAGGCGGACCTGACCCATCATCTCCAGCAACACTACGCGGCGCGCTCGGACGACGAGACCCGCAAGGCGGCTCTTCAGGATCTGGTCCGGAGAGCCCAGTTCGCACAGGAAGCGATCGACGCCGGACTCGCATCTGATCCGGTGATCAATGCCGAAGTCCACCGCCTCCTCGAACTCCGTCTGCGCGAAAACAGGCTCTACCCGCGGCTCCAGCAGGACCCGGAAGTTTCTGAAGGGCAGCTTCGCGAAATTTATGCGTCACAGGCCCGTCGCTTCCAGTCTCCTGAAACCAGACAGGTTGCTGTCCTGTGGCTCGACAGCGGCCCCGACCCGCAGAAGATCCGCCGCTGTGAGAAACGCCTCTCCGAGGCCCGTCTTTTCGCCCTTGAGAACAAGGCCATTGCAGACCATCCCGGGAAGGGATTCTCGGTTCTCGGCGCAGACTACTCCGAGCATTCCGCCAGTCGCTTCCGGGGAGGGATGGTCGGCTGGCTCAGCAGGGAAGGCACCTTGGATCCTTGGAGCAAGGCTCTGGCGGAAATCGCCTTCAAAATCGAAGGAAAAGGAGAGATCTCTCCAGTAATCAGCCGGAAGGAAGGGGTCTTCCTCGTCCGCCTCGTCGATCTCAAGCCAGCCGTAAAAAGGCCCTTCGAAGCCGTTGCTGCCTCCCTGTTAAAAACAGAGCAGGCTAGACTCCGGAAAGAGCTGGAGCAGGCCTTCGAGGCGGAAATCCTTTCGCAACAGCCCGTCGAGTGGGCAGACGGGGAGTAACCTGTAGAACCCGGGTTAGCGGGCAGGCTTGGGGTCCTCGATCCGGATTCCATTTGGCGTGATGGGCGCGAAGCTGGCGCCTTCCCTCGATGCCACATGGATGGTTACGACCTGCCCCTGCCGGGGGATGGGCCAATGCCCCTGGGGCCCCGGCAGAGGAGGAATACGCACTGCGGGCTGCCAGGCCACGATCACCACCTCTCCTCCGGGCTTCACGCCCGCCCCCTTCGAAACCTCCGCAACCTGGAGCCTGATGGTGAAGAACCGGTCAAGATGGATCCCGGCGGACCTCTCCACTTTCGAACCCCTGGTCTTGGAGGTCACCTCCAGCACCTCCCCCTTCAGAATGTGGGTCGCCGTAATTCGGAGCCTTTCCGGACTCATCGGAGCAACCGCCCCCGGAGCAAACCCTCCCAAGCCGCATAGGATGAAAACAGTGAACACCTGAAATCGATTGAACATGGAGGGACTCATTTCCAAAGTGCTGGAAAGCAGAACGCCAGATCTCGTCTGAAAAATCTTTTGTGCTGCTTTTCCAGCATTCCGTGGTTCGCCAGCCCGGGGGATGAATCCTTGCCTGAGTTATTCCTCATCACTCTCAGGGGCAGAATCGTCAAGCCCAAGCAGCTCAGTCGCCCTGTCTTCCGGAAGACGCTCCACGTCCCGGAGTTTCCGCGCCATGACACGCGTCCTGGTTCCTGTCTCCTCGATGGAACGACTTGCCGTATCGAGCTGGCGCTTCACCTTGTCGAGGACTCCGCCAAACTTGCCAAACTCAGTCTTCACCGCCGCGAGGACCTGCCAGGCTTCACTGGCCTGCTTCTCGATGGCGAGGGTCCGGAAGCCCATTCGCAGGCTGGTCAGAAGAGCCGTCAGGGTCGTCGGACCCGCTATGAGGATCCGGTGATCCTGCTGGATCTCTTCCAGCATTCCGGGCTGGCGCAGGACTTCTGCATACATCCCCTCGGTGGCGAGGAAGAGGACTGCGAAATCCGTGGTGGCCGGAGGATTGATATACTTCGTCTGGATTTCCTTTGCCGAGTTGCGCACCGTCCTCAGGAAGGCATTCAGGGCTTTCTCAACCGCTTCCCCGTCCGCCTTGTCGGCTGCCGCCTGCAGGCGCTGGTAATCCTCGGTAGGGAACTTGGAGTCAATCGGGAGCCACAGACTGCTCCCGGGATCTTCTTCCGGCCCGGGAAACTTCACCGCAAATTCCACCCGCTCATTCGAGCCTTCCCGGGTCTGCACGTTGGACGCGTACTGCTCCGGGGTCAGGGTCTGGTCGAGAATGTCCGCGAGCTGGTATTCCGCCCACGTCCCCCGCGCCTTGACGTTGGTGAGCACCCGCTTGAGATCGCCCACCCCGGACGCAAGGTTCTGCATTTCACCCAGCCCCTTCTGCACGTTCTCCAACCGCTCACTGACAAGCTTGAAAGACTCTCCCAGGCGCTTCTCAAGCGTGTCCTGCAGTTTTTCGTCCACAGTCTTACGCATCTCCTCAAGCTTCTTCTCATTGCCTTCCCTCAATTCCTTGACCCGGTGCTCCAAGCTCTCCCTCACGCGATCAATCGCCCTCCGGTTGGACTCCGAGAGGTCCTCAAGCTTCTTGGCGAACCCCTCCATCTGTGCGCTCTGGACCTTGCTGGACTCCGCAAGGCTCCGGGTGAGCGAATCATTCCCATCCTTCAACCCCTTGCCAAGTTCC
>CAWWCX010000573.1:0-2581 GCA_963935445.1 uncultured Roseibacillus sp. | reverse complement strand
AACGTGGAGCGCTTCACCGACGGCACCGACATCACCATCGCGATGGTGAAGGGATTCGTCTTCGGACTCCTCATTGTCATCATTTCCTGCCATCAGGGACTCCGCGCCAGCAATGGCGCGGTGGGCGTCGGCCGCGGAACTACCGACGCGATGGTATTTTCCGCCCTCGCCATCCTCATCTTCAACCTCTTCCTGACCCTGCTCATGCAGCTCATCTTCCCCGTCGGTATTTCCATGACCTAGGGGACTACGCCATGCCAACAGGGCAAACTCCCCGGTGGACAAGCCGTGTTTTGACAGGACGCCGCCATCACGTTACCTTATTGCCACGATGAAGAGCACCGTCCGAACCTTCGCCGTGACCTGCATCACGGGGCTCACCCTGCTGCAATCCTCCTGCGACGATGCCAATGCCGACGCCAAGGAGGAGATCAAGGTCGAGAAAGAGGCTCCCGCCCAACCAAAGAAACCCGTGATCAAGACCGACGAAGAATGGAAAAAAATACTGACTCCCGAGCAGTATGAGATCCTCCGCAAACACGGAACAGAACGGCCTTGGGGCAAGGTCTACGAGGAGTTCAAAAAGCAGGGAGCCGGAACCTACTATTGCGCGGGGTGCGATGCCGAACTGTTTACCTCGAAGGAAAAGTTCGATGCCCGCTGCGGCTGGCCCGCCTTCTTCGACTCTTCCAAACACGAAAACATCAAGACCCTGCGCGACACCTCGTTCGGCACCGTCCGGATCGAGGTCCGCTGCAATGTCTGCGACGGGCACCTGGGACACGTCTTCAGCGGGGAGGGCTTTGATACCCCCACGGACCAGCGCTATTGCATTAACGGCAAGGTCCTGAAGTTCGTCCCCTTCGCGGAGGCCGGAAAGAAGGATCCCAAGAAAGAAGACAAGTAGTGATTCACAATCAGCGGCCCGGGCGCAGGTTGAGACCAACCCTGATGCTCCTCGGCATCTGGCTCGCTGCGGCCGCTGTCCCGGCCCGGGCCGACGAACGCATCCTGTCGTGGCACAGCCACATCGTGGTTGAGAAGAGCGGAGACCTGGTGGTGACCGAGACCATCAGGGTCCGGGCCGAGGGGGACCGGATCAAGCGGGGGATCTATCGCGATATCCCGCTCCTGCTGGAAGACCGGTTGCCGCCGCTCAGAACGTTACTCAATCTTCCCCTGACGAAACCCTTTGACGTTGTCTCGGTGAAGCGGGACGGGAACAAGGAAAACTACCGGACCGAACGCATCGGGGAGGGGGCGATCCGCATCCGCATCGGACGGGCTGACGTGTTCCTCAAGCCCGGGTCTTACACCTACGAGGTCAAATACCGGACGGGGCGGCAGCTTTCCATCGAGGAGGATCGGGATGTGCTCTCTTGGAATGTGAATGGCACAGGGTGGGGATTCCCCGCCGACAAGGTGACTGCCACGGTGACATTGCCGGAAGGGATCAAGGGGACCATGGTCGGGGGCTACACCGGGAAGCTCGGGGAACAGGGCAAAGACTACAAAGCCACCCTCACAAAGACCGGGGCTACCATCACGGCCACCCGGCCATTCCGGGCCGGAGAGAACCTGACGGTAGTGCTGGAGTGGCCCCCGGGACAGTTGGATGCGGCCGCATCCCGGATCCGGAAGCCACTCCCGCAGGACGACCCCCGCGCCGCGGAGGGACGCGCCCGCTAACCCAAAGTGACTACCTCAGCACGGGGGTGGTCATGGAGGCATCCCCCCACTCAAACGCTGTATACGTGGCTATTTGCGCCCTGCCGCCAATGAGCCCTCGGCGTCAGCGCCACGCAAGAATGCTTGCTGACTCACGCTGCAGGAACGAAAATTCCCGCCGAGAATCTCTACCTACCACCCCTGAACGCCTGCCCTCTCCCGGGTTCCTGATCCAGCATCTTTCCCCATCCCGGGCCTTTCACCAGGCGGAGACCTGCCACTCTCCACCATGAGAATCCTTGCTGCTGCCCTTCTCTTGGGCCTCGCCCATGCGGGCGCGGCTCCGGTCATCAGCGAAATCATGTTTCATCCGCCGCATGCGAATGGCGCGGAAGACCCACACGCCGAGTGGATCGAGATCCACAACCCCGAATTCCATCCCCTGAACCTCGCAGGCTGGTCCCTCGAGGGAGTGAACTACACCTTTCCCAACATCAGTATTCCCGGGCGCGGCTTCCTCGTGGTGGCCTCCGACGTGGCCGCGTTTCGGACAGGCCACCCCAACGTGGCCGCGGTGACGGGAGGGTGGTCGGGACGCCTTTCAAATCGGCGTGAGACCCTCCGGCTTCTTGACCCGGAGGGAAGCGAGATCGACCGCGTCAGCTATGCCGACAGCGGCGACTGGGCCACCCGCCGACGCGGCCCCGAGGACAAGGGCCACTACGGTTGGACCTGGTTCAACCCCGCCGACGGGGGCGGCAGCTCCCTCGAACTGCAAAGCCTCTCGGCCCGCAATGATATCGCCCAGAACTGGACCGCCAGCCTTGCCCCCGGGGGAACGCCGGGCTCCCCCAATTCCACCGTGCAGGTGCTGTCTCTTATACACATCTGACGCTGCCGACGATATGCAGTG
>CAWWCX010000572.1:0-2588 GCA_963935445.1 uncultured Roseibacillus sp. | reverse complement strand
GGTGCTGGATTGGCTTCAGCAGGGAACGCTGAATGGTGAGGAAAAACAGTTCCAGAGCAACCAGGGCGAGCACGAGAACCAGAAGCGAGATGTTACGGATCCTGCGCAACCCCTGAAAGGCATCCGAGCGGTCAAGCTTGGCCACGAACCCCAGTCGCAGCCCCGGAATATGGCGGGTGACCGCGAGAACCGGCACCCCACGGTAGTCTTCGATCTTCTCGTAAAAGTTTTCCTCTCCCCGGGTTGCCCGCTCAAGCGGCAGCATACCGGAACCGGCCAAGCTCACCGCACGCATCTCCTTGGCGACTACTGATGGAGTGAGGACGTTCACACCTCCTCCATTCTGCGGCTTCGCCAGGATCGTCGTGAGGCTTTCGGCTCCACTCTCGTGTCCTGCTGTGGCAGCCAAGTCGGCTCCCTCCAGCACGATGACAATCAACCCAGCTTCCTCCTCTCCATCCTTGACCACAAAGGGCTCCGAGAGGGTCACGACGAGTTGGTTGCCTTGATCCACCTGGAAGCTCACCGCCCGTCCTTCCTTTGCCACTGCCCCCTTCTCCCCCCGCTCCCGGAAGAATGCGTGGCTGCTGCAGTCCTCGCCGATACTGTCGAGGTCCGAGGATCCAAGCACCACTCCGTCATCACTGATGATTGAAACCTGCCTGAAAGTTTCCACCGAATCCCGCGCCTCCCGGAGAATGGCATTTACCCTGTCCCTGCTATCCTCTACCGCGTCTTCCGTAAAACGCACCAGGTTCTCCTGCAGCAACCGCCGCGCCGAGACCGTCTCCAGGCGTTCAAAGTTCCGGTCCAGAACCTCATTCACCCGCTGCAGCTCCAGGTCAGCAACCAGGTTCAGATTGTTGTGAACTTTCCGTGTGATCTCGACCGAAGCCACCCAGTAGCCCACCAGCACCACCGCCACCATGATGACCACGATGCAGAGGCTGACCACGCGGAACTTTAAACGAATGCTCATCGAGTGTGCTTCTGGCAGAGACTCATGAAATCAAGACCCTGTTTTCTAGGAAACACGCCGGGGAATGACAAAGGAAATGCGGAGGCTCCCCTACCTGGCCTTCTTCATGCGCATCTGCCAGGCGTGAAAGAGCCTCTCCATGTCCTCAACCCTGCCGGGGTGCTCTGCCGCGAGGTCAAGGCACTCCGTCCGGTCGGACTTCAGGTTATAGAGTTCCCACGCCAGCGGTTCACCACCCAGCCGGAAGTAGTTGATGCCGAACTTCGGATTCCGAGCCGAAGTGACCAGCTTCCAGTCACCCTTGCGGACCGCCCGGCAGGGACCGAACTCCCAGTAAAGCTCCTCGTGACCACTCCAGCTCTCGCCTCGAAGAAGAGGAACGAGGCTCCGCCCTTCCAGCGGCAGAAGACGGCTGCCTCCACGTTCCTCAGGATAGCGGACCCCGGCGACGTCGAGGCAGGTGGGCATCAGGTCCATGATATGGGCCACCTCGTGGGTGATCTCCCCCCTGGCCTTGAGGACGGCGGGCCAAGAAACAATGAGCGGACTCGCCGTGCCCCCTTCGTGCGCCCACCACTTGAACTTCCGAAACGGCGTGTTACTGACATTGGCCCACCCCACGCCCTGGGTCCGGTAGGATTCCAGCGGGCCGGGGGCGACCCCGGGAGCCGGGACTCCGAAGGCCCTGTAATCCTCCGCGCAGGCACCGTTGTCAGAAAGAAAGAGAACGAGCGTGTTATTTGCGATACCAAGCTCCTTCACCCTCTCCATCAGCAATCCCAGCCCATGATCCGCACGGGTAATCATGGCTGCGTACACAGCCATGTGCAGGTCCCAGGAATCCTTCTCGGCATCGCTCAATTCCTGCCAGGCGGGCACCTCTTCCTCTCGCGGGGAGAGCTTCCACTCTTCCCGGACCAGTCCCAAATCAACCAGTCGGCGCTGGCGCGCATCACGAATACCGTCCCAGCCGATCTGATTGTATTTTCCGCGATATCTCCTGATATCCTCGGGGCGGGCATGGATCGGGAAATGGGGTGCGGTATAAGGCAGGTACAGGAAGAAGGGACGTTCTCCTTTGCCATACGCTTCCAGGAAATCGAGTGCGGACCGGGTAAAGGCATCGGTGGCATAAAAGTCTTTTTCCTCCGGAGTAAAGGGATGCAGGCGCACTTCATCCCGCGCCCAGGCACGCATTTCTCCGGCATACTTCCTTCCCGGCTCAGGCTCCCCCGGACGCCGCACTCCCGGGTTGAAATAGTTGCAACACCCGTTCAAGAGACCGAAAAACCGATCGAATCCACAGCGCACCGGGGTGTCCCGCAATCCACCACTTCGCCCGGTCATCAAGGTTCGATATCCGGCTCCCTGCAGAACCTCGGAAAGATACAGACTCCTCTCCATGCGCGATCCGTCCCGGGTCTGCTGCGGGTAGAGTCCCGTCAGGAGTGAAGCGCGGGAAGGCGCACACTTGGCGTTGTTGTAGAACTGGCTGAAACGCAACCCGCTCCTGGCCAGGGCATCGAGATGAGGAGTGGCAATTTCGGATCCATAGCAGCCCAGGTCGGAGTAGCCGAGGTCATCGGCCATGATCAGGATAATGTTCGGT
>CAWWCX010000571.1:0-2618 GCA_963935445.1 uncultured Roseibacillus sp. | reverse complement strand
GATCTAGTACGGTCTCGTGGGCTCGGAGATGTGTATAAGAGACAGATGCGTGGGGGCGCATCGACGGAGCGGGAGCCGTCAAGGCGCTCACTGCGATGCAGGAGGCCCGGGAAGCCGCCCGGGAGGGCGAAGGCGGTGAACGCCGGGGGGGACGCGGCGGCCGGGAAGGCGAACGCGGCCGCTACGACCTCATGAGCGTGCTCTCGGGATGGGCGAGTGCGGACGGCAGTTCGGCGGCCGATTACGTCAGTGGAATTGAAGATGAGCGCCAGCAGCGCATGCTCGCCTACGGAGTGGTCCGCGGCATGATGGTGAACGGTGTGGACGAGGCGATGGGCTACGTCGCCTCCCTTCCCACCACCGAGGAAGGAGCGCGCGCTCAAAGCTGGTACATGTCCACCATCGCCGGGGAAATGCTGGAGGAGGGTCTGGACTCGGCCAAAAGCTGGGTCGACACCATCAACGACCCGAACCTCAAGGGCGGTGCCCTCTCCCGTGTCGCAGAGACCGCTGTGCGGGAAGATCTCGAGGGAGCCGTTGAGTGGGTCACCCAGTATGCAGGGGAAGAGGCCGGGCGCCGCGCAGTGAATCGCGTGGCCAACGAATGGGCCGAGCAGGACCCCCAGGCCGTCCTGAGTTGGGCCGACTCCCTTCCCGAGGGCGCCCAGACGGAAGCCTACGGAGAAGCCTTCGAGGAATGGGCCCGCCGCGATCCCGGGGCCGCAGGTGAATACCTCACCAGCATGGATGCCTCTCCGGCGCGTGATGCTGCCGTGGAGGAATATGCCACCACCGTGGCCCGCGAGGAACCGGCCACTGCCATCAAGTGGGCTGAAACAATCGCCGGGGAGGAGCAACGGACCGAGACTCTCACACGCGTTGCCCGAAGATGGTATTACAGCGATCGCGAGGCGGCTACCCAGTGGCTTGAGACAAGTGGGTTGCCCGCAACGGCCGTCGAGGAAGTCACCGCCGAGGGCCGCGGCTTCGATTCCCGCGGGGGGGGCCGGCCTCCACGCGGGCGCTAGGGATCGCCCTGCTCCACCGGCCTGATGCTGACACCCAGCCGTGTTCCCGTCTCGCGGCGCCACCGGGCCACCCGCTTGTCCTTCGCATCCTTCACGTACTCACGGAAGAACGCGTGCAACGACTCGGCGATCTGCTGGCGAGTCTCTTCGCTGAGGATCTCGGCCTGGCTGAAGCGCTCCGGCTTCGGGCTGACATGCTGCGCCACACAGCGGTAGAGGAAAATCCGGTCGTAACTGCTGCGCAGGGAAAGCCGGCCCAGCTCCCTCAACGCCGCCCGCAAGCTCTCCCGCTCCAGTGGGAACTCGCTCACCATGTGGGCGAGTTCCACCCCGTAGACCCACTCTGGATCGCGGAAGCGGCTCGTCCGGTCATAGATAGAGGCCGTCTCCCACGCAATAATTCCGAGAACCTGCCGGACCAGACTGAGCAGGTAGCCGTCCAGAGAGCGCTTACCGATTTTCATTCCCCCCTTCCAGACGAGATTCGAACCTGCGATCCAGCCCGCTGCCAGGATCGGATTGGACGCCAGCAGGAACTTGCTTCCCTGCCAGAGGTAACGCACGGGATTGAGTATGGGCTGCAGATCCTCATACTTCTTCACCACCTTGCTGGCCGTGCGCACTCGTTCGCCAACCTGGCGGAGGTTCCAGTCCTTCACATCAAGGAGGGGAATCTCCTCCATAAGCAGGATGACCTGCAGGGAGACCCTGTTCACGGCCTTGAGAAGCTCCTCAAGATTTGTCTCCAGGATGGGCTTTTGGGACTCCGGATTGTAGATCCGCGCAATCGCTTCCACGAACTCACCAAGGTCCATGAGCAGGTCGCGGGTTTGCAACTGGCTGTTTTCCCAGTAATGACCTTCCGACAGACGGCTCAGAACACGATCTGCCTCCCGATCCAGAAGGGCAGCCACCTCGGCATCCTGTGCCGAGCGCTCCATGGTGGCCCAATCGACTCTGTGGATCTCTTCAAAATCCGGAAACTCCATCCACTCCCCATAAGCCATCAGCACTTTCTCGATGTCCGCCCGGCGGGCATCCAATCGCTTTCCTTCACGCCGAATGGCCTCCTCCGCAATCCGCAGGGCTTCGTTGCCGCCCTCTTCGGCCGTTCCTCCCGCCATCCAGAGGGCCGTGATCAGGATTCCTCCCAGAGGCAGGAGGGCAAACAACCACGTTGCCGTCCCCAGCTCCTCCCTCATGGTAAAGGCAGCAATTCCCAGCACCAGCAGTGCCGCCTGCACCGCCACCACGGCCCCCCGTGTCACCAGAACCCTCTTCTGCCACGACATGCCCCAGCCTAGCCGCTTCTCACCTCCCGGCAATGGGCGATTCCGGCTTGAATCGCTCGCCCCATCCCAGAACATAAACACCCTCAGAAGCGGGCGGGACGAGCAGGCCCCCCCGCAACAAAGTCCCCGGCGGATGACCATCATGCAAAGAGCCGCCGAGGCTTCTGAACCATCACTTCCCGCCGCACCTCCCTTCAAAACCATGCCCCGCAACACCGCCCTGGCCCTGCTCTTTCTCACGACGCTCTCCCTGCCCTGTCTCTTATACACATCTGACGCTGCCGACGATATGCAGTGT
>CAWWCX010000570.1:0-2626 GCA_963935445.1 uncultured Roseibacillus sp. | reverse complement strand
GGTCTGAAGTCGGGTGATATCATCGTCGAGGCGGACGGGAACGCGGTAAAGAAGATGGAGGATCTTCAGGAGGTCCTTGGTGCAAAGCAGCCCGGCGATCAGGTAAAGTTGAAGGTCCGTCGAGGAGAGGAAGAACGGGAATACGATGTTGAGCTCCGGAAGCGGGAGAGTGTGTTCGAGGAGGAAAAGACGCGTAACGACGCCATGAGTGGACGCTACTCGAAGCGGAGAAGTAATTTCCCCCGGGTGGTTCAGACCGATTTGCCGCTCTCCGTGCGTAGTTGTGGAGGGCCCCTGCTCACACTCGATGGCAAGTGCGTTGGCATGAATATTGCGCGGGCCAATCGGTGTGAAACCTACTCCATCCCGAGCAGGGAACTGCGGGGACTCATCAAGGAGCTCATGCGTTCGGTCAGCGATGGTGTGGAGAAAGACGAGTCCACTGTCGAAGAATCCGCCGGCGAGAGCCCCGAGGTGAAGGAGTAACCTGTCGATTAGCCCTTCTCGAGAAGCTTCCGGCCCTTGCGAATGGTCGCCTGACTGAGTTTGCCGTTAATGCGACGCGAATTGTCGACCAGCTGGGTCAGCTCCCCCAGGACATTCTCGGCGGCGTTCAGAGACTTCTTGGACCCTCCGTATTTCTTGTCGCTGAAATACTTGCTGAACGTCGTTCCCGCGCGGCTGAGGCATAAGCGCCACCCTTGAAAGGCAGTGGTCTCATATGTGAAGCGGGTGAGGTTGCGTTTCGATTTCATCGGCGGGGGTCAGGGCAGCATATGACCCCGGCGGAGAAACAAGCCAATACAAAATTCAGACGAATTGTTAGAGTGGCATTTCTCGTCCTGTTAGGCATCCCCTGAAGGTCGGAGAAGCTGCAATTTAGGGTTGCATTGGGGAAAGGGCTGGCCTTTATTCCCCTCCCGCGAGACGTAACAACCGCCGTTGGTCCTCCGGGCCGCCCACAAGGGGCAGCCATCTCGCCGGAGGGAAACCCGGCAACCCCATGTGAAAATGTCAGAAGCACCTGTTGCTGAAAACGAGACTAGTAGTGAGCCCATTCGGCTCGACCGGTTCGAAGTTCCGAGCCGCCTGATCAAGAACGAAGATACCGCTACGGAGAGCTACGCGCAGTTTGTTGCCGAGCCCTTTGAGCGCGGATTCGGCCATACAATTGGAAACTCCCTCCGGCGAGTGCTGCTTTCCTCGCTCGAAGGTGCGGCAATCACCTCGGTGCGAATCGCCGGTGTGCAGCACGAGTTCTCGACTTTGCCCGGAGTGGTGGAGGATGTCACAGACATCGTTCTCAACCTGAAGAAGGTTAAATTCCGCCACCACGACAAGGAGCCAAGGGTCCTTTCAATCAAGGTTGAGAAGGCGGGCGTAGTGACCGCGGGCGATATCGACGATGACAATGTCTACGAAGTGATCAACAAGGATCAGGTCATTTGCACGCTGGATCGTCCGGTCAAGTTTGACTGTGAATTTGAGGTACAGGTGGGTCGTGGCTTCCGCACTGGCGATGAGAACAAGCGGGCCGAGATGCCCATTGGAGTAATTGCGATCGATTCGATCTTCTCCCCCGTGACCCGGGTTAAATATGCGGTTGAGGCGACCCGTGTTGGGCAGATGACCGACTTCGACAAGATCATTCTCGATCTTTGGACGGACGGACGGCTCGAGCCTCATGAGGCCCTGCTGCAGGCTTCTGCCATTCTTCGTCATCACCTCGACGTCTTCGTGAATTACGACGACGATGCTGTGGAATTCGAGGAGGCTCCCGCAGAACAGAGTGAAGAAAACGCCGCGCTCAAGAAACTCCTGAACATGAGTGTGAACGAGATTGAGCTCTCCGTAAGGGCAGCCAACTGCCTCAACAATGCGAACATCACCTCGGTGGGCCAGCTAGCCATGAAGACCGAGGCCGAGATGTTGAAATACCGCAACTTCGGGAAGAAATCGCTCAACGAGATCAAGGACAAGCTTGCCGAGCTGGGCTTGAGCCTTGGAATGACCTTTGACCCCTCACTCCTGACCGGTCCGATGCCTTCGGTGGCGGCTCCGCGCCTGGGAGTGGAGGACGAGGCCCCGGTAGGACTTGCCGACCTCATTGCCCAGAATATCGACGAATAACCCCTACCCCCTGGAATCGCCATGAGGCATCGGAAAAAGACTGCGAAGTTACAGCGGAACTCCAGCCAGCGAAAGGCCCTCCTGTCAGGGTTGGCCTGTTCCCTGATTCGCGAAAGGAGAATTCGAACAACCCTCGCCAAGGCCAAGGCGCTGCGCCCTGTGGCGGAGCGACTGGTGACCCTGGGGAAACGGGGAGACGTGCACGCTCGGCGCCAGGCCGCAGCCTTCCTGCGGCACAAGGAGGTGGTCAGCAAGCTGTTCGCCGACGTGGCCCCGGCCTGTGCGGACCGTCAGGGAGGGTATTGTCGAATCGTTAAACTCGGGCCGAGGCATTCCGACTCCGCTCCCATGGCCTACATCGAGTGGGTTGACCTTTCGGTCGAAGTGGGAGCGCTTGAGGAGGACGACAGTGAGGAATCCGAGGAGTAGTCTCTGGCTCCTCCATATGAACAGTCTTTAGAAACGAAAGAAGCCCTCCTCAGCCGGAGGGCTTCTT
>CAWWCX010000569.1:0-2630 GCA_963935445.1 uncultured Roseibacillus sp. | reverse complement strand
ATCTAGTACGGTCTCGTGGGCTCGGAGATGTGTATAAGAGACAGGGTGGACAAGGGGCGGGGTGCAGAAGAGCGGGGCGAGACCTGCTCCCGGGGGCCGGTCTTCCTGAGGACGGTCGCTACCAGCACGCTGGTGAGGCACATCACGACGAGGAGCAGAGCAGCTCGAAGAATGGGGTTTCCGCGCATGGTTCCGTTGAGTGACTGTAGATGCCCGGCAGACGGGTGGCAACTAATCTGCGTTGTTGCCACCGTTGCGCACGGCTGCGAGGAGCGCGCGGACCTTGGCAAAGTCCTTTGTTCCCGGAGACGACTCGGCGCCGGAGGCCACGTCAAGGGCGCAGGCCCCGGTGGAGCGCAGGGCTGCGGAGGCGTTTTCGGGTGTGATGCCTCCGGCGAGGATGACGGGAGGAGTCGCCCCCCCTGCAAGGAAGCGTGCCACAGCTGTCCAGTCGATGGTCTGTCCTGTTCCCCCGTAGAGACCGGGGGCGTGAGCATCGAGGAGCAGAGCACAGGCCGGGTAGCGCAGGGCGGAAGGGAGATCCGATTCCTCCGCTACCCCGACCGCCTTGATGAACGGGAGCTGCGCTTCTGCAAAGGCCTGACAGTAGGGGAGGTCTTCGTCACCATGGAACTGGACAACGTCAACGAGTCCGTCGGCGAGGAGTTGCCGGGGGAGGGAGGGATCGGCGTTGACGAAGACCCCTACCCGGAGGATGCGGTTTGCGAGGGCGGGCAGGAACTCGGAGGCGGTCTGGGGGGGGCAGTAGCGTTTGCTCTGGTCCCAGAAGTTGATTCCGAGAGCGTCTACCCCGAGCTCAGCGAGGCGCTCCGCGTCACTGGCAGTGGTGATGCCGCAGATCTTGAGAGTTGGCGTGGCGGGAGACAGGAAACTGTTGAGAAGTGCAGGCACCGTTGCGATTAATCGTCAGGAAACGAAGAACACGAAGAACTTTTTTCGGGTTTGGGAATAATGGGGCAGAAACGGGAACCGCATGCGACCTGCCGGAGGAAAGAGAGCGGTCGCCACAAAAGACTTCGTGCCTTTGCTTCTTCCCGGTTCAATGTCCGGCGTGGATGCGATTCGGATCCGGGGAGCCCGGCAGCATAACCTGCGCAATGTCGACGTGGACATTCCGCGGGGGAAGCTCGTGGTGATAACCGGATTGAGCGGGAGTGGCAAGTCGAGCCTCGCCTTCCACACCCTCTACGCGGAAGGCCAGCGGCGCTATGTCGAGAGCCTGAGCGCCTACGCGCGGCAATTTCTCGACCAGCTGGACAAGCCGGAAGTCGACGCCATCGAGGGGCTCAGTCCGGCCATTGCCATTGAGCAGAGGGGAGCCGGGGCGAATCCGCGCTCGATTATCGCGACGGTGACCGAGATCCATGACTACCTGAGGATTCTCTATGCGGCGGTGGGGATCCCCCATGACCCGCAAACAGGGGAGAAGCTGGAGCGCATGACCTCCGCGGACGTTGTGATGAGCCTGGCAGGTCGCACGGAAGGAACCAAGGTCGTGCTGCTGGCACCACTGGACTCCGAGGTGGGGAGCGATGTCCCGGCGTTGTTGCGTGACCTGCAGCGACAGGGCTTTGTTCGCCTGCGGGTCAATGGAGAGCTTCTCGAGGTGGAGGAGGCAGAAGCGCGCTGGCCGGTGGGAGATGGGAAGAGAGTGGATTCCCTCGAGGTCGTGGTGGATCGTCTGGTGATCCGGCAAGGGGCCGAGAGCCGGCTGGCTGATTCGGTGGAGACGGCCCTGCGCATTTGTGGGGCGGAAGTCATGGCCCTGGTACAGAATGTGGGGGACGGGGAGTGGAGTGAGATCTGCTTTCCGACGAGTTACCGGAATCCCAGAACGGGTTTTGAACTATCCGGGTTGAGTCCACGGCACTTCTCCTTCAACAGTCACCTGGGAGCCTGCGAGAGGTGTCACGGTCTTGGGACGGAACTTTTCTGTGATCCGGATCTGGTTGTTCCCGACCAGTCAAAAAGCCTGAGACAGAAGGCGATCCGGCTTTACAAGGGTGGGGGCAAACGCAAGAGCTGGTACGAGCGTCAGGTCGAGGCTCTGGCCGAGCATTTCGGCGTGTCCGGGGATGTGCCATTCCGCGAACTGCCCGAGGAGTTTCGGAGCGCGCTTTTCCATGGGACGGGTGGGATGAAAATCGAGATGCGGTGGGAAAAGGAAGGGCGTGAGGTCCCCTGGGACCGGGAATTCGAGGGAATCTGCCGGAATGTCGAACGCCTGTACCACGAAACAGAGAGCGAGTCGGTAAAGCGCAACATGGGGCGTTTCATGGCCTCACGCGGTTGTGAGTCG
Organism: uncultured Roseibacillus sp.; assembly: GCA_963935445.1. Taxonomy (GTDB): domain Bacteria; phylum Verrucomicrobiota; class Verrucomicrobiia; order Verrucomicrobiales; family Akkermansiaceae; genus Roseibacillus_B. The sequence continues at coordinate 310 of CAWWCX010000569.1, read as the reverse complement.
TGTGGAGGACGCCGTTTGAAAAGGGAGTTTCTCGCGGTGCGTGTAATGTCGACATCGGAAGCGGATGGGAAGGGTCTTGGCATTCATGAGTTTTGCGCCCTGCCAATCGAGGAGGCGCTGCGGTGGATTGACGGGGCGGTCGTATCGCCTGAGCGCGAGGAGGCCGTTCGCCCGGTGGTCATGGAGATATGCAAGCGTCTGCGCTTCCTGCAGGAGGTGGGTCTCGGCTATCTGACCTTGGACCGGGGGGCGGCTACCCTGTCAGGCTGTCTCTTATACACATCTGACGCTGCCGACGATATGCAGTGTG
>CAWWCX010000568.1:0-2633 GCA_963935445.1 uncultured Roseibacillus sp. | reverse complement strand
CCCTGCTCGAAGTCATACAGGAGAAAGGCGTCGAACTTCCGCTTGGTCCGATTCGAGACGAAGCCCTTGAGGAGATCGCTTTTCTGGCCGTGGAGCATCTTCAGGGCGGCCTCCCTTGGAATCTCGGCGGAGAGAATGGTCCGGGAGAACTTCACGCCCTCGGGCTCCTTCTTGGTCTTGAGGGAGGGGACGAGGAACGACTTTTCTGTCTCGTAGAGGTCGTGGGTCTCACCCTCGTGAGTGACCTGGGCCACGATCTGGTCCTCGGAAAGCTCTTCCGGCTCGTCCTGCTCGAAGACAAAGTTGGTTTTGAAGCGTCCCTTCTTGCCTGTCTTGCTGACGGACTGAACCAGTTCGATGGCAGCTTCGAAGGGCTTGTTGAAACGCGAGACGAAGCCCTCGCGCGGTCCGAGGAACTTGGTCGTGAACAGTTCCACGGCCTCCTCCTCGGAGAGGTGGCGTCCGGCGATGTACTTCGAGATGCGGAACTTGCACTCTGCTTCGTAGCACTCGTAGGTTGCGTCCGTCTGCTTGAGAATGGAGGCCCCGCACTCGGGGCAGTTGCACTTGAGATCGGGGAAGGAGCGGTTGACAGCCTCGTCGTAATGGGAGCGGGCCTTTGTCACGACATCCTCCGTGAAGGTCTTGATCTCGCCCATGAAGGTTTCCCGGTCGAGTTGACCTTGTTCCATCTGGCGGAGCTTGGCTTCCCAGTCCCCGGTCATGGAAGGGGAGGTGAGGGGCTTGATATCCATTTCCTCAAGGAGCTCGATGAGGCGAAGGCCCTTCCCGGTGACGTTGAGGTCGCGGCCGTCCCGCGCGAGGTATTTCTGTCGGAGGAGTCCCTCGATGGTGGCCGCACGGGTGGCGGGGGTGCCGAGACCGCGCTCGGCCATGGCTTCCCGGAGATCCTCGTCCTCGACGAGTTTGCCGGCGCCCTCCATGGCCGAGAGGAGAGTGGACTCGGTGAAGCGAGCGGGAGGGTTGGTTTCTTTTTCCTCGAGCTGGATTTCCCTGGTTTCGGCATCCTCACCTTCGTTGACGGGGACGAGTTCGTCCTTGCCGGAGGCGACTCCGACGCTCCGTCCATAGACGGCGAGCCAGCCGGGATTGGTGAGGATCTTACCGTCGGTCTGAAATGTATCGGAGGAACTTTCTACCGGTTCCGGGGAGCTGGGGATGATGAGGGTGCTCGGCTCAGAATGATTGATGGTGGTGAGGCGCCTGGTGACCTCGAATTCGGCGTGCGGGAAGAAGACCGCAATAAAGCGTTTTACGACCATGTCGTAGAGTTTCTCCTCGGCGTCATTGATCTTGACGACACGACCGGTCGGAATGATGGCGAAGTGGTCGGACACCTTGGCGTTGTTGAAGACGCGTTTCTGAAACTTGATGCGATCGTTCTCGAGGGAGTCCGCAGCCCATCTGGCGACGGGATGGTTTGATTTTGCGAGGTCCCGGGTGGTCTGGATGACATTGGCCAGGTAGTCCTCGGGGAGGTAGCGTGAATCGGTCCGAGGGTAGGTCAGCATCTTGTGCCTCTCATAGAGAGTCTGGGCGAGACCGAGGGTGTTCTTGGCGGTGAAGGGAGCCTCACGCTGAAGGGTGGTGAGATCATAGAGCTGGGGAGCGATCTGCTTCGTGGGCTTCTTTTCCTCGTGGACGGTTCCGGTCTTTCCCTCGCAGCGGGCGTGGATGGTCCTCGCGGTCTCCAGGTCCCAGATGCGCTCGCGGCGGGAGTGGGGATTGCCCTCTTCCTTCTTCCACGCAGGGTCGATCCATTTACCGGGATATTCTCCAGCCTCGACTCCGAAGTCGGCGTGGACCTCGGCATAGGCGGTGGGAGTAAAGGCCGCGATTTCGCGCTCGCGCTTGGTAAGGATGGCCAAGGTTGGAGTCTGCACGCGACCAGCGGCGGTGATGTTGAATCCGCCGTGGCGGGAGCGGAAGCAGGTAAGGGCCCGGGTGGAGTTGAGTCCGACCAGCCAGTCCGACTCGGAGCGGCACTTGGCGGCATCGGCGAGGTCGCTCATCTCTTCCCCGGGGCGCAGTTGCTCCCAGGCCTGCTGGATGGCCCCGGTGGTCATGGATTGCATCCAGAGTCGATTGACGGGCTTGTCGATGCCGCCGGCATCGAGGATATATTGAAAGATGAGTTCGCCCTCCCGGCCCGCGTCGCAGGCGTTCACGATGAGGGCGACATCCTTGCGCCGGGCCAGCTTGAGGACGTGACGGAGGCGGCTTTCCGATTTTTCAATCGGTTGCAGTTCAAAATGACGGGGAATGGCAGGCAGGACATCGAATTTCCACGGCAGGTTCTTGCCATTCGGACCGGTGGGCATCTTGAGCTCCACGAGGTGCCCTACCGCGGACGTGATAATGGCGTTCTCGTTTTCGAAGTATCTCGATTCGAGCGATTTCCCCTTTTTTTCAAACTTCCCCAGCTTCTTGGCGAGGGCTTGCGAGAGGTCGGTCATGACCGAGGGTTTCTCTGCGATGATCAGGGTTCGTGCCATTCGAGGGGGCCACATACGCGGGCCGGGGCGGTTTTGAAAAGGGGAATTTTTCGGGATGGTCCGCTTCCGGAACCTGTCTCTTATACACATCTGACGCTGCCGACGATATGCAGTGTG
>CAWWCX010000567.1:0-2633 GCA_963935445.1 uncultured Roseibacillus sp. | reverse complement strand
GCCTATGAGCGGGGGGATGGCCCCGGGCACGGCACCCACCAGGGTGTTGATCGAACTGCGGCGTTTGAGCGGGGTGTAGACAAATACGTATATCGCTATCGTGATTGCCGCGAGAAAACCCGCTCCCCGGTCCACCATCGCAGCGAGGTGAATGATGCCAAACCCGCACAGGACCCACCCAAGGAGAAAAGCCCATACCGGAAGCACCCGCTCGGCGGGCAGCGGACGATCCGCGGTGCGCTGCATCCGTGCGTCTTCCTTGATTTCCATCAACTGGTTGAAAACCGCGGAACCGAAGGCCGCCGCCGCCGTCCCGAGCAACGTGTGCACCAGGAGCCCCAGACGTGAGAACTGCCAGCCATCCTCGACTGAAAGCGTGGCGATCAGGAACCCGAAGAAGGTCGTGATCAGGACGAAGACGTTGAGGCGCAGCTTGATCAATGCCGCCAGGTCGGCCCGCAGGGTGGGCTCCGCCCCGGGTTTTTCTTCCGGCTGTGCTGCTTCCTCCGTCATCCCGGTCCTAATGTGCCCCCTGCTTGCCCCAATCGCAATCCCTGTCAGGCCAGGATCCTCCAGAAAAAACCTGCCCTTTTCTGCGACTACCCGCTTACATCCGCTTCATGAAATTCGCGATCTGCAACGAGACCTTCCAGGACCGCAGCTTTTTCGAGCAGTGTCAGGCCGCTGAAGCCCACGGATACACCGGAATCGAGATCGCCCCCTTTACCCTCGCCGACGATATCGCCGACCTCACCGGGCCGGACCTCTCGGAGTGCCGCCGGGCCGCCACCGACCACGGCCTCGAAATCATCGGAATCCACTGGCTTCTTGCCAAAACCGAGGGCTATCACCTCACCAGCCCGGACAATGCCGTGCAGGCGGCCACCGTGGACTATGCCCGGCGCCTCGCCGACCTCTGTGCTGCGCTCGGGGGCGGCATCATGGTCTGGGGCAGTCCCCAGCAGCGCTCTCTGGAGGGGGGCTGGGATTACGGGGAATCCGTGGAACGGGCCGTGGAGGTTCTCCGGCCCGCCGCGGAGCACTGCGCCGAACTCGGAATCACCATCGCAATGGAGCCCCTCGCCCGCTCCGAGACCAATTTCCTGAATACCGCCGAGGAAACCACGGCCCTCCTTGATATTGTCGACCATCCGAATCTCCAGCTGCACCTCGACGTCAAGGCCATGAGCTCCGAGCAGAAGGGACTGGGAGACCTCGTCCGGGACAATGCCCCCCGTATCGCCCATTACCATGCCAACGACCCCAATCTCCTTGGCCCGGGCATGGGTGACGTGGACCACGCCCCCGCAGCCCAGGCCCTCCGGGACATCAACTACGAGGGCTGGATCTCCGTCGAGGTCTTCAAATACGAGCCCAGCCCCGACGAAATCGCCCGCCAGAGCATGGAATACCTCCAAAAGGTTTACCTCTAACTACCTCGCCAAAACGCAGGACGGCTTCTTGCCACAATCGCGTTCGCTCTCACCATCCCACGAATTTCACCTTTGCCGCACCAGCCGCTTCCCGCTTAAAAACACTCCGCAACACCATGAGCAGCAACGAAGATCAACTCAACCGCGAGATCGAGATTCTCGATTCGGTAGCCGACAAGAGCCCGACCGTCAAAGCCAAGGCCTACGTAAAGCTTTCCGGCCCCGGCTGGCTCCAAGGCGCCATTACCCTCGGGGGCGGCTCCCTCGCCGGCGCCCTCTACCTCGGCACCGTCTCCGGCTACAAGCTCATGTGGCTCCAGCCGCTCGCCATGATCTGCGGGATCATCATGCTGAGCGCCATCGCCTACGTCACCCTCTCCACCGGCCAGCGCCCCTTCGGCGCCATCAACAGGGGAATCTCTCCCCTTCTCGGCTGGTCATGGCTCATCGCCACGGTCATGGCCAACATCGTCTGGTGCATGCCGCAGTTCAACCTCGGCCAGGCCGCCGTCCTGCAGAACCTGATGGGCGTCACCGATGCCGGCAACACCGCGAAAGCCGGTGTCTGCCTCGTCTTTCTTGTCCTCGCTCTCCTCGTCAACAAGGCCTATCAGAGCGGCAGCAGGGGAATCGCTACCTTCGAGCGTATTCTGAAGAGCATGGTGGCCGTCATCGTGATTTCGTTTTTCCTCGTTGTGATCACCCTCACCGTCAAGGGAGCTGTTCCCTGGGGCGAGATCATCGGCGGCTTCTTCCCCAACTTCGGATACCTCTTCAATCCTACTCCTGAATACGCCCCGCTCATCAAGGCCTCCGCCCATGGAGATTGGTGGACCGAGGCCATCGCCGGCAAACAACGCGACGTCATCATCACCGCCTTCGGAACGGCCGTCGGCATTAACATGACCTTCCTCCTCCCCTACTCCATGCTCCGCAAAAAGTGGGGAAGGAAACACCGCGGACTCGCCATCTTCGACCTCTCCATCGGGCTCCTCGTCCCCTTCGTCCTCGCCACTGGCTGTGTCCTGATCGCCTCCGCATCACAATTCCACGGAAGCCACGATGACATCCTCGGCGAAGACGGCAAACCGAAGACCCTCGCGAAGGGCTACTACGGCGCCTTCAGCCAACACCCCGCTCTCACAGACCTCAAGGATGACGCCAGAAAGGAAGCCATCGATAAGCTCCCCGAAGCCGATC
>CAWWCX010000566.1:0-2633 GCA_963935445.1 uncultured Roseibacillus sp. | reverse complement strand
CCGATGTCCTGAGCGGCCGGAATCGCGGGGGCAACCCCTACAGCGAGCTGGTCGATGTCGTGGATGAGCTTCGTCAGGAGCGCGAACGGGTCTACCCGCTCATGATGCGCGACTGGCAGAAGAACAGGCAGGAGATTGACAAGCTGCGCACCGAATGGGACCACCTCGACAGTCTCTACACGAGAGCCAGCAAGCTCTCCCAGGCCGACACCTCCAACATCGACCAGCAGATCGATTCCATCACCGATGCGCTCGTCGAGATCCACGACCAGCTCGCCCGCTTCGAAGGACAGACCAAGGAAGAGGCTGAAGAAATCAGCGCCGAGGAGCGCCGCAAGGACGCCCTCGAAGAGAGCTTCGACGGTAGCAGTTACATGAAGGCGGCCCGGGTCCTTGGGGCCATGCGGGCCGAGGTCGCCAGCCTGTCCTCGGCCACCCAGCATAATGATTCCTCCAGCTGGGCCAGTGCTCCGCAGAAAAACTTCGCCAACCTCATCAGCTACGAACGCGCCGTTCTCGGCCTGCGCCCGCTCAAGCTTGAGGAAAAGCTGAGTGATTCCGCCAGTGGACACTCCGCGGACATGGCCCGCCTCGGGTTTTTTTCCCATACTTCGCCCGTCCCCGGGAAGCGCAGCTTCTCCGACCGGGCCCGCAAGTCCGGCTTCCGTGGAGGTCCCTCCGGGGAGTGCATCGCGGCCGGCCAGGCAAACTTCTCCTCCGCCTACGGTTCCTGGTTCTACTCCGATGGCCACCGCCACATCATGCTCGCCAAGGGGCCCAATGTTCTCGGGTTTGGAGTAGCCTCACGCCACTGGACACTCGTTACCGGCCGCCTGTAGGGAGCTGCGAAAGCTCCATCGCCAACAGGCAGACGTCATCATCAAAACGCTGGTTGTCCGCGAACGAGCGCACGCGTCCAAGGACGCGATCGAGAAGGGCATCGACCCCCGCACATTCCTCTTCTGACACAGCCTGTACCAGCCGGTTCTGCAGAAAAGCCTCTCCTTCCTGGTTTTCCACCTCGATGATGCCATCGGTAAAGAGAAGAAGCTGCTTGATCTGGTCGAGCTTCATCGAGTGGGTCTCGTAATCCGCCTCGGGGAAAAGGCCCAGGGCCGCCCCCTTGCCCCGTCCTCCCATCGGGAGAACACTTGCTCCATCCGCGCCACGCAGGATGGGGGCCGGGTGCCCGGCACTCGCATAACGCAGCTCACCACTCTCGAGGTCCACCACTGCCAGAAAGGCCGTGGCGAACATGGTCATTTCCGCCTTGAGCAGGATTGCCGCCAGCCCACCGTTGAGCTGAGAAAGAAATTCACCCGGATCGTCAGCCACCTGATGGATCCGCTCCGAGAGCCCCCGCAGCATGGAGACAATAATGGCCGAGCGTACACCGTGACCCATCACGTCGCATATGAAGAGCCCGGCGGACGTCTTTCCAATCGGAAAGACCTCAAAGAAATCACCGGCCAGACCTGAGATTGGAATGTAACGGTGGCCGAACTGCAGACGACCACCCTCGTCACACCCCTTGGGCACAACCGGATACTCGTGTGGCAGGAGAGCCTGCTGCACTTCCCGGGCCAGCGCCAGCTCCTCCTCGATCTCGTCATTGCGCTGTTGCAGGGCGGATGCCGCCTGAGCAAGCGACTGCTGGGTCCGCACCAGCTCCGTCACATCACTGGACACTCCGAATGTGCCCACGATCTCCCCCTTGCGGTCAACCAGCGGCATTTTGGTGGTCAGGACCCAGGCTTCCCCTCCCTGTGGGGTAGTTTCCTTCTCCACGTAGCCCAGAATCGGATCCCCGCTATCCAGGATCTTCTGCTCGTCGCGCAGGGCCTCATCCGCATGGTCCGCCCGGAAAAGATCGTGATCACTCTTGCCAATTACATCCTCCGGGCTCTTGAAACCGCTCCACTTCGCCATCGACTTGTTCACGAGGGTGAACTTGGAATCACGGTCCTTGAAGTAGATGTTCAGGGGAACATTGTCGATGAGCAACCCCATGAGATGGCGTTCCTCCAGCAGTTCCTGCTCAGCCCGCTTGCGGGGGGTGATGTCGATCATCGATCCCGCCATGCGAAGCGCGTTTCCTTCCTCATCCCTTACGACCACCCCCCGGATGCGGAACCAGTGCCAGTCCCCCTCTCCCTTCCCGACACGGAGCCGGGGCTCCACCGCCAGAAGATCCTGCCCCCCCGGCTGCAGGACTTCCCGCAATTTCCCAACAAATTCCCCCCGGTCACCCTCATGCACCAGATCGACCGCCCGGAAGAGGTGCGGCATTTCCTCCCGCCGACGCCCCAAAAATCGCAGGATCCGTCCGGAATAGTGTATTTCGTCCGTTCCGATGTCCCAGTCCCAGATCCCCTCATTGGACGCGCGGAGCGCCAATTCGAGACGATCATCAGTCCGATAGGGCATTAACGGACATGCAATCTCATTCCGCCCCCATGCTCAACCCCTTGTTCGTTGCCGCAGGCAGAATTTGCATTGCCAATCCCGGACCATCCGGGCTATCTACCGCCCACCCCCGCCATGACACGTAAAACCATCGAAGCCACAGCCAAGTATTTCATCTGGGCCCTGTCTCTTATACACATCTGACGCTGCCGACGATATGCAGTGTG
>CAWWCX010000565.1:0-2640 GCA_963935445.1 uncultured Roseibacillus sp. | reverse complement strand
ATCTAGTACGGTCTCGTGGGCTCGGAGATGTGTATAAGAGACAGGCGTGAAAGCGTCGGGCCATGCCCGCCCTCCCGCCTCCATAAGTAATCACCACCCGGAAGCGGGCGATTTTGGACCTTCTCCCGCGATTCAGGCTAGACTCTCGAGCCCTTTCGACTCACACCCGGCGGACCATGCCCAGCTCAGCACATGTTGCCATCGCCGGTGCCACGGGTGCCGTCGGGGAAGAAATCCTCAAGTGCCTCGAAGAACGCGACTTCCCACTAAGCAGACTGACGCTCCTGGCCTCCGCGCGTTCGGCGGGACGCAAGGTCCGGTTCAAGGGTTCCGAAATCGAGATCCAGGAACTCGCGCACGACTCCTTCCAGGGGGTCGACATCGCCCTGTTCAGCGCAGGGGGTGGCCTCTCGCTCGAATACGGACCCTCCGCCGCCTCGGCTGGTGCGGTGGTAATTGATAACTCCTCCGCCTTTCGGATGGACCCCGAAGTCCCCCTCGTCCTTCCCGAGATCAATCCCGAGGCCGCCCGGACGCCCGCAAAGGGAATCATCGCCAATCCCAATTGCACAACCATCATCAGCCTGATGGGCCTGTATCCCCTGCACAAAAAATTCGGGCTCAAATCCATCATCGCCTCAAGCTATCAGGCCGTTTCGGGCAGCGGACAGGCCGGGATCACCGAGTTGCGTGACCAGGTGGCCGCACTTCTGGAAGGCCAGCAGGCCCAGCTCGAAAAAAAGGTCTACCCCCATCAGATTGCCTTCAACGTCATTCCTCACGTCGATCAATTCCAGGAAAACGGCTATACCGGAGAGGAGCTTAAGATGCTCAATGAAAGCCGTAAGATTCTCGGCTTGCCAGACCTGAGAGTGACCTGCACCTGCGTGCGCGTCCCGGTTTACCGCTCACACTCAGTCTCGGTAACCGCTCAGTTCGAGAAGCAGGTCAGCGTGGCGGATGCCCGGGCCGCCTATCATGGCTACCCGGGCATCCGCCTTGTTGACGATCCCGGGAACGCTCTCTACCCCACCCCAATCGACACAACCGAAAAGGACGACTGCCTCGTGGGGCGTATCCGCAAGGACATGGTGCTCGACAATGCCCTCGCCCTCTGGGTGGTCGGAGACCAGGTGAAAAAGGGTGCCGCCCTCAACGCAGTTCAAATCGCGGAATTACTCTGACCGGGGGGACGGTTGAGAACCACCTCCACACTTTATCCACTCAGCCCCCCCAAGGCAGCTCTCCACTTGTCAACCGAAGCCCGAAACTGGAAACTCCCCCGTCCGTGTCCGATCTGAAGACATACCTGAAGAGGCAGCAACACACGATCGATGCCGCCCTGCGTCGCTACCTGCCCCGGGAATCTGCCCGACCCTCCACCGTTCATCGAGCCATGCGGCACCCTGTGTTCGCCGGAGGAAAACGGCTGCGTCCCGTCCTCTGCCTCGCCGCAGCGGAAGCCTGCGGGGGCACCACCGAGAATGCAGTCGCCCCGGCCTGCGCCCTCGAACTGATTCACACCTACTCTCTCGTTCACGACGATCTGCCCTGCATGGACAATGACGACCTCCGCCGCGGGCACCCCACTACCCACGTGGTCTTCGGGGACAACGTCGCCGTCCTTGCCGGAGACGGCCTCCTTACTGAAGCCTTCGCAATCATTGCACAGACCCCGGAGTGTCGCCGCTTCAAGACCCGGGACTACGTGACCGAACTGGCCTGGGCCGCGGACTCACGGCGCCTCATTGGCGGACAGATCCTTGACCTCGAGGGGGAGGGACGGAGCCTCACAAAGGCTGAACTCGTGCGCATCCATGAAGCAAAAACCGCGGCGCTGCTCACCAGCTCGGTCCGCCTCGGAGGAATGAGCGCCAATACTACGCCCGCGCGCCTGGCGGCTCTCTCGGACTTCGGGAAGTCTCTTGGCCTGGCTTTCCAGGTCATTGACGACATCCTCGACGTCACCCAGTCCACCGAGAAACTCGGTAAGACTGCCGGCAAGGACCAGGCCGTCTCCAAGGCAACCTATCCCGCCATCCTGGGCCTAGAAAAAAGCAGGCAGGAGGCGCAACGTCTCACCCACAAGGCCCTCACGGCCCTGAAGCCACTCGGCCGCAGGGCTGGAAGGCTCGATGAAATCGCGCACTATCTTCTCGACCGGCAATACTGATTGCCCGATCTCAAAAACGGAAGGTGGCGTTCGCCTTCAGGGTCAGGTCCGAGCGCTCAAGATCCAACCCGCGATCCCGGGCCGACAGCGCCTGATTCAGCACAAGGTAGAGGGTTGATCCTGGCCGGTATTCCCAACGGATCCGCGAGTTGAAACCCACTTCGTTGGAGAGGCTGTCATATTGTGCGAGACACGACAGACCGAGATCAGGAGTCACGTTCCAGTTGATCCCTACACTGCCCACGTGAGCATCAAACGACCCTCCCTCCAACTCCACGGCGTTGTATTGGTAGGTCCCGTTGATCCGAAAGTGCGCATTCGGGTTCCACTCAACTTCGGCAGAGCACTGGCCACGCCAACCATCGTAAAACTCGCCGACCCGCAAACCCAGTTCTCCCCACACCGGCCTCGAGCTGGTCGTCTCAAACTCCAGGCTGGCCCGGGTCCACGAATACTCCCCGGCGGGC
>CAWWCX010000564.1:0-2664 GCA_963935445.1 uncultured Roseibacillus sp. | reverse complement strand
CGCCGAGGGTATTGAGCACGCGCATCATGCCGTAGGGCGAGAGGAGGGCGTAGCCGTCGCGTTCGCCTTCCACCGTCACGTCCTCGAGGCTGGCGAGGAGTTCATCCTGTCCCTCGCACTGGAAACCGATGGCGTTTCCCTTGTCGAAAAGCAGCTGAAGGTAGTGAGGTTGGTCCGGTGCCTCCTCGGGGGAGACCGAGAGGACATACATCTCGCGGTCGGCCTCGGTTGTCCCGTCGTACCAGGGGTCTTCCAGCATTCCGGCCTCGAACGAGATGTGCAGGAGATTGCGGTCCATGGAGTAAGGCTTCTTCATGGAAGCCTGCACGGGGATATCGTGCTGTTCGGCGTAGGCGATCATTTCACTGCGGCCGGGAAACTGCTGGCGGAAGCGCTCCTGGCGCCAGGGGGCGATGACTTCTACCTGGGGGGCGAGGCTGGCGGCGCTGAGTTCGAACCGGACCTGATCGTTTCCCTTGCCGGTGGCCCCATGAGAAATGGCATCGGCCTTTTCCTCGAGGGCAATATCGAGCATGCCCTTGGCGATGCAGGGACGCGCGATGGACGTGCCCAGGAGATAGCGGCCCTCGTAGACGGCATTGGCCTGGAACATGGGGAAGATGTAATCGCGGGCGAATTCTTCGCGCAGGTCCCCGATGAAGCACTTGCTGGCACCGGTGCTGAGAGCTTTTTCCTCAAGCCCGTCGAGTTCATCTCCCTGGCCGACGTCAGCGCAGTAGGCGATGACGTCGGCGCTGTAAGTCTCCTTGAGCCAGGTGAGCAGGACGGAGGTGTCCAGGCCCCCGGAATACGCGACGACGATTTTCATGGCCGCGGACGGTAAGAGGAGAACGCGCAGAGTCCAGAACCAAGATAGCGGATCGGCCTTCGGCTGCGAATTCTCCCCGGCGGGCTTGTGTCAGGAGGGGACGTGGGCAAGATCCCGCGAGCATGGAGATGGAGCTGTCGGCCTCGGTCTGGCTATGGGCCATTGTGGCGGCCCTCGCGGTGGGCGTTTCCAAGACCGGTTTTGGAGGAATCGGCCTGGTTGCGGTCTCCATCATGGTTGACCTCTTCGGGAAACCGTCGGTGGGCATTCTTCTGCCGATGCTGATTTTCGCGGATATTGCGGTCTACCCCTACTTTCGCAGATATGCCTCGTGGCGGCCGGTGTGGAAGATCCTCCCGCCCACGGTCCTCGGTTGTGTCGTGGGTTACTTCGTCCTGGACTGGATGCCGGACGAATGGGCCCGATCCGTCATCGGGGGGATCATCCTGCTGATGGTGGGGATGCAGCTCTTCCGGAAATTCGGAGAGAGCTGGTTTGAGCGCCTGGCTCACTCCCGGGAAGCGGGCCTGATTGCCGGGTTTGCGGCGGGAGGCGCAACCATGGTGGCGAACGCAGCGGGCCCGATCTTTCAACTCTATCTTCTTTCCCGGCGCTTTGAGAAGCTCGAGCTTATCGGGGTGGGAGCGCGTTTTTTCCTGCTGGTCAATATCGCCAAGGCGCCCTTCCTCGGAGGCATGGACTTCATCAACGGGGAGAGCCTGCTCTTCAACCTGAAGCTGGTTCCCGCCATTCTGCTGGGCGTCTACCTCGGGAGGCACCTGGTGCATGCGGTCTCGCAGCGGCTCTTCGAGGCGATGGTGATTATCTTTGCCCTGATTGCCGGGGGTCGCCTGGTGTTTTTCTAGGAGGAGAGATCCTACCACCCGCGGTGGTTCCGGGCATTGTTCAGCATCTGGTAGTTCTGCCAGGCTGCGAAGCCGAGCATAATGGGAAATAGAAGTCTGCTGGTCGTGAGGTATAACAGGATCCCGATTGTTACCGCCACGGCGATACTAATGCTGAGGGTGAGCTGGATGCGCCGAGGACCAAGGGCTCCCTTGAGGATCTGTCCTCCATCGAGGGGATAGACCGGAACGAGGTTCAGGATGGCCCAGAACAGGCTTATCATGACGAACAGGATCAGAAGCTGGTCGAGGATGGGTGGCCAGTTGCCCTTGCCAGGCGCCATCAGGAGAAGAACCGCGATACCGCAGGTAGCCTGTAGGGCCGGGCCTGCGAGGCTGACCAGGATATCCTGCCCGCGGGAGAACCGGCCCCCTTGGGAGATCGCTACCCCGCCCATGGCGTGGAGGACGATGGCCACCTGCCGGCAGCCGAACCGGCGCATCATGAGGGCATGGCCTAGTTCGTGGATTAGGATGGAGAGAAAGCCCGCGACTATGAAGAGGAGAATCTCAAGCAGCGTTTCCCGGTCGTTGAGCTGCAGGAGCCTTTCGGAGCAGAATGCCAGGATAAGCCAGTGCCAGGGTTCCACCGTGACAGGAAATCCGAACAGCCGGAAGCGGAGCACGAGGGAATCCTAGGGGAATGAAGCGGAGAGTCGAGGGTCCATTGGGTGCGGCCCTTTAAAAAGCCCCACCCGCGGGGAGCGGGTAGGGCCGACTCGCAAGGGTGAACCTGCGAGAGCTGCTGGTGGTTTCAAACGTGGCTCAAGAGGGAGTTTGGCCACGTCAGAGTCTATTCCTTCTTCGCGGTCTTTTTCTTGGCGGCTTTCTTCCCTGCGCTTTTCTTGCGCGGAGGGAATTCAAAGGTCGGGCGGCCCTGCTCGAAGTCATACAGGAGAAAGGCGTCGAACTTCCGCTTGGTCCGATTCG
>CAWWCX010000563.1:0-2665 GCA_963935445.1 uncultured Roseibacillus sp. | reverse complement strand
GTACCTGCGTTCCGGGAAGTTCGTCTACTGCATCGGGGAGTAGCCAGTCCGGGTGCGGTCGCTCATCCCGACCGGTCTGCGGCGGAGGGGGTGCGCTTCGCCGATTTCTAAGCGCAGACAATCTGTGAGCCGTCGCGGGCCGCGCTGATGACGGGTTGCCTGAGACTCCCCAGTTTCCGCAGCCCCGGAGCAAATCGGAGGTCCGGCACGGGGAGGCAGGGGCTTACTCCCAGAACACCTGATCGAAATGCAGGCCGTAGATCTTCGCCCCGCCGGTGAGTTCAAAGCGCAGGGTCACGGGTTTGGAAATGTGCCCGTTGAGTGTAAAGCCGCCCTTCCACTCGAGGAGTTGGCGGATTTTAGTGGTGTCCCGGAGGGGCTTGCTGGAAGCGAGGAGTGTGCCGCTTTCGTCAAAGAGGGAAACCACGATGCTTCCCTGACCAGGGTCGCAGGAGACCTTCATTTCCGTGCCGGGGAGGCTGAGTTTGCTGGTGAGGACGTGGCCGCTCCGGGTAGGGTCCTGCAACTGGTAGCCCGTCCGGACATTCTGTAATCTTTTGTCCCTGGCTTTGAATGGTCCGGTGTTTTCGACGGATTTTACGAAGGGCGGATTCTGGGCCATGACGTAATTGTGGCGGGGAGGAAGGACGAAGCGGTCATCGGAAGAGCCGATACTGGCTGTATCGCTGCCCGGGGAAGAAATGTCGTCAAATGAGAAGCCGAAGACCTGGGCCCCGCCCTGCAGGTGGAACTGGACCTGAATGATCTTCCCGACCCATGCATCAATGGGCCCATCCTGCCAGTTGTCGATGACCCTGTCCTGCTGGTAGGTTCCGGTCAGCGCATCGGTATCGCGAAGGCGGGCGTTACTTTCGTCCAGGATCGCGAGGTGTATTTCCCCGCCCTCGGGAACATGGTAGCTTACCTTCATCCTTGCGGAAGGAAGGACGAGGCGCCTCGTCACGACCTCGCCTTTCGTTTCACCCTTGGCGAGACGATATCCGACCGGGTTGTCCTTCACGAGCTGCTCCGAGGTGGTGAATTCCTCGGCATTTTCGGCGGAATCGAGGAGGTCCCTGTCTGCAAAGCGGTAGGCGCTGCGTTTGCTGAGGACGATCTCGGGGTCACCGGCGTCGAGCAGCCAGGCCATGTTGAAGCGGGCCATCCAGTCCTTGCCGGAAAGGAGGTAGATGAAGCCCTCGCTGGGGGTGCCCTTCCGCCCCTGGGTCATCCACGTGTAGTTGCCGGGCCCCCGTTTGATAAGACGGTTGAGGGGCCAGCTTTTCCCGCCATCGAAACTGACCCAGACTCTGATGTTCTTGCGCCCGGGGAGATTGGAGGACGGCGTGCTGAAGAGCAGAATATCGGAGTCATCCCGGTCCAGTCGCAGGAGACCGGCCTTGCAGCCGTAGACATCGGGAGGGCCATCAAAGAGTTCGTCATCCTGGTGGAGGTCGCGCCAGTTCTCCCCGCTGTCGTCACTGAATGCCACCCACCGGTTTCCCTTCCGGGTGTGGGTGCGGGAGTTGAGGTAGATCGTGCCGTCTCGGAGCTCGACGAGGCCGGATTCCCCGGTGCCATCGAGGGGGAAGGGCGCACTCTGGTGCCAAGTCTTACCGTGATCGTCACTGTAGACCGCGTTGGTGTAGCCCTTGCCCTCCTCCTGCTTGCGGTAGTTGGGCATGACCCGGGAGGGAACGAGGAGCCGCCCCTTGTGCGGGCCCTGTCGGAGGGTGATCCCGGGATCGCAGGCCCCGTTGGGAACGGGAAGGAACCCGCGGGAATCTTTTTTGAAGGTAATATCCTCCAGGGACCAGGTCCTGCCGTGATCCCTGCTTTTGTACATCGACAGGGCAGGATGGAGAGCGGTCAGGAAGATCATGATTTCCCCGGTGGTTTCGTCGACAACCGAGGCCCCGAGGCTGGCAATGCGATGGTGTTTCTCGTTACCCCAGCCCTTGCCGTCGTAGGGGCCGATTCCAAGTTTCTCCACATCGAGTTTAACGGGATTGCCGATGAGCTTGTGGTCGCTCCAGGTGGAGCCCCCGTCCTCCGAGCGTTTCAGATAGATCTTGCTGCCACGGCGCTTGTCGGGGTGTGGTTCGCCCTGAAGAGTGAACAGGAGGACGGTTCCGTCCATGGCAACATCGAGCACTCCGTAGACGTTGTCTTCGTCCCAGATTTCAAAGAAGGGTTCTGCCCCTTGAGTGATGCTGGCGATCTCGCTGGCACTGGGCAGGGGTGCCGGCTGCTGGGCGGTTCCGACCGGTCCGGCAGCAAGAAGGACGAGACAGAGAGAGAAGGGGCCAGATATCTTCATGAGGAGCGAGGGGGTGTTTAGGTGAGAGAGCCTCCCCGGGCAAGGCAGGGTTCATCCGGGTTTGCCGTGCCCGTAATGTTGCGGTTGCGCTTGTGAGGCTATGAAAACTTCCGCAGGATACGCAGCCATTACGGGATTACCCAGCCCCAACCCGACTAGCGCCATGAAGGACAGATGCCCCACCTCGCCAAGGTCATTCGGGTTGCTCATGGTGCTCCTGATCGTTCTTAATATGAGCGGCTGGGCCCCGGGCGCGGAGCCGGAAAAAAAGGGAATTACCTTCCGCGATGTGAATACCAATGGGATTCGGCTTCATGTTGCTGAGAAGGGCGAGGGGCCATTGAT
>CAWWCX010000562.1:0-2672 GCA_963935445.1 uncultured Roseibacillus sp. | reverse complement strand
CACACTGCATATCGTCGGCAGCGTCAGATGTGTATAAGAGACAGACCCCCGATCGCCCGGCCTGCGAGGCGGGGTCGCCGGTCACTCTCCTCCTGCACGGCGGTTTCTCCACTCGATGAATTCCTCCACTCCGCAACCCGCCCATCCTGCAACTCGACCCCCCGCTCCGCAGTCAACCACAGGACGCGCCCTTTCTCCGGAAGCCGGGTCACACGCCCCGCCTTGCGGGCCGTGCCCCCGCCGGACTGAAACCAACCAAGTTGCCGGTGATAGTGCTGCAGGGAGCGATCCAGCTCCCCGGCCCGAGGCGCTCTTCCGAGGACCCGCCGCCATGCATCGCGAACCGATTCCGCCTCGCCCTCGTTGACCTCTCCTCGCAGGAGACGGGCCAGCGCCTCGCTGCGCGCATGCACGAACTGGTTGTTCATCAACGCGAGGGCCTGCGGCGCCACCGTGGTGACGTCCCGCTGCCCACACGGCTTCTCGCTGTTTGGAAAATCGAAGGCCGTCATCAACGGCAGGAGCAGATGGCGTTTGCTCACCATGTAGATGCTGCGCCGGCGCCGGTCTTCCGGACCCGAGGGCGTCCAGGCGCTGCTCTTGCGGGAAAACCCCTCGAGGACCTCGGGGGCCATCAACGGGTAGAAGCTGGGGCCGCCCATCCGGAGATTCAGCTCCCCCGAGGCATCCAGCATCGCATCCCGCAGGGACTCCGCGTCCCGGCGGCGTCGGTTCTGCTTCCACAGCAGCGTATTGGAGGAGTCCCGCTCAGCAAATTCTGCTTCCCTCGGGTGCACCGAACTCTGGCGAAAGGTGTGGGAGAGGACGATCTCCCGGATCAGAGGCTTGATCCGCCATCCCTCGTCCATGAAGTCCGCCGCCAGCCAGTCGAGGAGCTTCGGATGCGTCGGCGGGGCCGCTTTCAACCCGAAGTTGTTCGGCGTCCGCACGATCCCCTCCCCGAAGAGATGCTGCCACACCCGGTTGACCATCACCCGCGCCGTCAACGGGTTCTTCCGGTCCACGATGAACTCAGCCCACTGGGCCCGGCGTCCCGTCGTCCTGGCCCCCGGCGCAGGAGCACGCAGGGGGCGGTCGAGGACCGGCACCAGGGACAGCAGTCCGGGCTCCACCACCGGCCCCTTCCGGTGCACCTCCCCATTCTCGAGGAGGTGCAGCGGAGGCGGATCCTTCCGGATGTCCGTCCACCCGAAGACCCCCTTGAAGCCAAGCTCTTCCTCATTCGGGCCGCCCATCAGGGCCCCGCTGCGGGGCTCGATCGCGCCCGGCCAGAACGCCGCCGCCAGACGGTAGTAATCCCGCTGCGGAATGGGATCAAACTTGTGATCATGGCACCGCGCACACTTTACGGTCACCCCGAGAAACGCCGTGCTGACCACGTCCACCATGTCCTCCAGCCGTTCATACTTGTATTCCTGCGGGTCGTTTGGCTCGTCGTTCCAGGTGCCCGCCCGCAGCATCCCGGTCGCGATCACGGACTCCTCACTCCGGTTGGCTAGCTCGTCCCCCGCCACCTGCGCACGCACGAACTGATCGTAGGGGAGATCCTCATTGAAGGCCCTGATGACCCAGTCACGATACTTCCAGATATTCGGTTTCACGGCGTCCCGCTCGTAACCATTGGTCTCCGCATAGCGCACCACATCGAGCCAGTGACGCGCCCAACGCTCCCCGAACCTGGGAGAGGCTAGCAGCGCATCGACCTTACGCTCGTAACGTTCCTCCGAGGAATCCTCAGCAAAGGAGGCGAGTTCCTCCGCGGAAGGCGGCAACCCGGTGAGAACATGATGCAGACGCCGCACCAGGGTCGTGGCATCCGCAGGCGGAGCCGCCTCCATCCCTGCCTTCGCCAGGCGCGCCCGGACAAACCCGTCAATCGGGTTGGAGCGCTCCCCATTCTCACCGGGGACGGCCGGGCGGGTCACCGGTTGAAAAGACCACCAGTCCAGTCCGGCCCGTTCCTCCGCAAACGCCCCGCTCCCCGGGCCAAGCATGGCCAGGAGGGTCACTACGCAGGTCAAACGGAACATCCAGACGCCAAGCTAGGCCCGTCAGTCACCGGGTCAAGATCAGGCCATATGCGCCGGGAGTTCTCCCGGTGGGCCTAGTCCATTGAGTAATCCTTCCGGGCTACCCGCCCTCCTTCCAGTCGCAGGAAAATCCCCTCTGCGTTGGGCTCTCTCTGATCCTCCGGGTTCATGAAGAGAACAATCGCATCGTTCAGGGCATCCTGTTCAAAGCCCGGGCGCACGCGGTCTCCCCCCTCCGGATACACCTGCTGCACGGTTCGCCACACCTCATCCACCGTCATCCCCTTTTCAATCCTTTCAAAGAGCCTGTGAAAGGTCGCTAAACGGGAATCGTGCCACCCCATCAGAAGCCGGCTCAGCCCGTAATCCGGATCGACCGCAAAACTTCCTGCCGCCCACGCTCCCACGCCTCCGAGCCCGAGCGCGGGCACCAGGAACGTGACGAGCAGAGCCTTCATGCCCCCAGCCTACCTTCAACACCGACCGCAGTCTTGGCCGCAGTCGTTAATCTACTGGCCCCATCCCCCACCCCCGGGGGTCTCCGTATGCCCCTCGGGCGCGGGCGACGA
This sequence comes from uncultured Roseibacillus sp., assembly GCA_963935445.1. Lineage (GTDB taxonomy): Bacteria > Verrucomicrobiota > Verrucomicrobiia > Verrucomicrobiales > Akkermansiaceae > Roseibacillus_B. Next base: position 52 of record CAWWCX010000562.1, on the reverse strand, counting down.
GATGCAGTGGGGTGGGCTGGGTGGTGGGCGTGGCAGTGAAAAAAAGAGGGGG
>CAWWCX010000561.1:0-2679 GCA_963935445.1 uncultured Roseibacillus sp. | reverse complement strand
GTGCCTACCCTCGTAGGCCGGGTGGTGAGGAAGGTGCGCCCGTAGGAAATGCCGTGTCCGGCGGGAACCTCACGAATGACTGCAATCCGGGACTTGAGGGTCATCACGGTACGGAAGATCGTCTTTTCGTCCCCGAAGGGCGAAACGCCGTAGAGCAGGAGGCCGGGGCGCACGAGATTGGTGGTCCGGGAACGGTAGCCAAGGAGGCCCGCTGAGTTGGCGAGATGAATGAATTCGAGTTCTCCCCGGGAGGGAAGGGACTCAACGAGGGTGTCAAAGGCGTTGAATTGAGCGTGGGTGAATTCGGAATCTTCGTCGGCGGCGGGAAGATGCGACCCCAGACCGGTAACCCTGACTGAGGAAAGGGCACGGATCGCCTCCAGGGCGGCAGGCACGTCTGCGGGCAGGAAGCCTCCTCGCCCCATTCCGGTATCCACTGCGAGATGCGCACGCAGCGGAGAGCCGCTGTCCCGGGCGATTTGATCGAAGTGGTGCGCCTCCTCCATCGTGTTGAGACAGGGCACGCAGCGGAGAGCCACGGCCTCCGTGCGCTCCTCGGGCAAGGTAGCGCCCAGCAGATAGACCGGGCTGTCCACCCCAGCTTCGGACAGGCAGCGCGCTTCGCCCACATTGGCTACCCCGAAGAAGGCGAGTTCTTCGCTGGCGAGGGCCCGGGCCGTTGCCTCGAGTCCGTGTCCGTAGGCGCCGGCCTTCACCACGGCCATGACCTGCTGGCCACTCAGCTCCCGTGCGGTGGAAAAATTGTGGCGCAGGGCGGAGAGATCGACCTCAGCCCAGGAACGGGGAGAGCTTTCGGGAGCACCGCTCACGGGTGGAGCCTAGAGTATCACGGGACATTCGGCAAACCCTGCGCAGGCGGAGGAGAATAGCCCGGCGATCGCCGGGGCAGCAGGGGTGGAGGCCCTTTGTTTGGAGGTGGGGAAATCCACGGTTCAGTCCGGAAGGGCTTCCAGGCTCCAGCCTTCGGGCCAGGTCGCCCGCCGGGGCTTCCTTGGATCTACGAGAACCCAGGTTTCCCGGCCCTGTTCCATGAAGCGCCGGGCCGTCATGGCAGCCTCCTTCGGCATCCTTGATTCGATGGGGCTTCCGCCAGGCTGCGGCTGGACGACGATGCGGTAAATCGGGGAAGAGTTGATCGTATCGTTGGTTGGCTCCACCGCCGCAATGACCCCTGGAATGGCGTGGCCATGGATGACGAGGCGTTTGCGGGCGGCCCGGTAGCAGCAGGTGACGGCAATCCCGGCACAGGCTCCCAGAGAAAAGAGCAGAGGAACCCACCAGGAGGCATCGCTGTTCCTGATGCTGAGAGAGACAATCACCGAAATCGCAGCCATGAGGGAGAGTGCCGTCATGAGAAAGGTCGTGTTCCCCTGCCATCCGAGTTTTCGGATGGGTCCGGGGATGCCGGACCGCGGTGTGGGCTGGTGGCGGAGGGTCTCAAGCATCTGGTGGGTGACGAGGTGCTTGCTGAGGACATGGCCGATGTATCCGCCCTTGGAGGTCAGGTTCTGGAGGCCCTCCTCGGCGAAGGTTCCCTCCACGGCGTTCGCCGCCCGGCGCCCGGCGTCCGGATCGTTGACGATGGCGGAGCAGGCCGTGACTGCGTCGTCGAGAAAGGTCTGCAGGTCGTTGCCTGTGATCCGCTGGTCCGCGTTTCGAACTCGCTGTGAACCGAGGGGCCCGAGCTGAATCGAGGAACGGGATATGGCCTTCTGATGCCGCATGAAAAGAATACCGCGCGGTTTGAGAACGATATAAGCGTCCCGGACGGTGACGAGGGCATCAATCGCCTGCCTGGTCAGCAGGGCGCGGATTGAGCCCGGGGTGGCGGTGCCGATACCATACGCGCTGTTGAACTGTTCCTCGCCTTCCAGTTTGCACGTGGGCATGCCGAGGAGACGGGACAACGGACCCAGAAGACCGGACGGAACCGTTGACCTGGTGTACAGCACGGACTCAGGAAGGGTGATTCCCGGTCGATAGAAGAAGACAAAGGTGCGGTGGAGGCGATAGGATGGTAGGTTGCTGCGGTTGTCTTTGGGACGCTCCTCCCAGGAGGCGTGGCCGAAGATGTCATAGCCCAGCGCCTGCTGCTGGAATTGAAGGTCCTCGAATTCGAGGTATCGCTCTTCGAAAGCGGCCTTGAGTTCACGCAGGGCCTCCTCGGGCAGAGTGGGTGGGGCGGGCTGGTCTGGCATCCTCCTTGCGTTTGAGGAGCATACTATCCTATTGCGGTTCGGCGTGGGATCCAAAAGGAGGTCGTTCGGCTGGAGGGATCACCTTTCCCTGCGACTCTCTCCTCGAAGAGAGTCGCCATGGGGGTGAGAGGTCACCTCGTGTCACGCCCTGCCAATGGGGAGTGGGCGCGGTTTCCCCGCTATCTGTTCTGCACGGCCTGCGAGGCGGACTGCAGGTCCCGTCCCAGTCCCGAGATGGTTTCGCAGGATGTCAGGGAGGAGAAGGCAATGGCGCTGCCGAGGAGGAGGGCGACTTTCAGGATCTTGCTGGTGAAGTTCATTTGTTTTGCCTGATATTACGCAGATTTTAACCCTTAGCGGCAAGAACGAAATGAAGGGATGGCACCGGAGAAGCGGGCTGGCAGCCCTCGTCCCGGGGGAAGACATGGCTGGCACTCGGAGCAGAGGACCCCTTTGTCAG
>CAWWCX010000560.1:0-2696 GCA_963935445.1 uncultured Roseibacillus sp. | reverse complement strand
GGACCAGAACATCGGCCGCCTCGTCACGCACCTGAAGGAAAAGAAGGTCTGGGACAACACCCTCTTTCTCTTCTGCTCTGACAACGGGGCCTGTCCCTTCGAACGCACCCGAGGCCGGGAACTGGAGCCCTGGGACCCCAAAAGCTACTGGTGCTATGATGTCGGCTGGGCCCACGTGGGCAACACCCCCTTCCGTCTCTACAAGCAGAACCAGCACGAGGGAGGCATCTCCTCCCCCCTCATCGCCCACTGGCCCGCCGGCCTCGACCTTGAGTCCGGCCGTTCAGCCGCCAATGCCGACCCGACCCTGAGCCCCAGCCCCCTGGGGCCAATCACGCATCAACCGGGACACCTTATCGATTTCATGGCAACCTTTCTGGAACTGGGTAAGGCGACCTACCCGCGGCAGGTCGGCAACCGGACCATTGATCCCCTGCAGGGCAAGTCACTTCTGCCTATTCTGCGAGGCAGGCAGCGGGAAGGCCACGCCGCGCTCTACCAGCACTTCGGCACCGACCGCGCCCTCCGCGAGGGCGACTGGAAAGTTGTCGCGGCCAAGGGCGGACGCTGGGAGCTTTACAACCTCGGGGAAGATCGCACGGAGCTCAATGACCTGCGCCAGAAGCATCCCGATCGAGCAAAGCGGATGATCAAGGAGTGGTTCCGCATCGCCCGGGACGTCGACCGCCTGAAACCCGGCCAGCTCAAACCCGGCAGCGGAAAGCTGAGCCCCCTCCGGTTCGGGGGGCGCGATGAGCCCGGAGAAGGCGGGAATTCCGACCGTCCCAAGAAGAAGAACCCGCGACCGAAGAAGGGGAAACCCTGATCCCCGTTCTCTGAAACAATCTCCTTCTCCAGCCCTGACTCCCGCCAGCAAGCCATGAAGACCGTTCTCCTTCCGATCTCCGCCCTTGTCATCTCCGGCCTGACCCTCTCCGCCAAGCCCAACCTGCTCCTCATCACGGTCGACGACATGTCCTGTGACTCCGTGGGCGTCTTCGGCTGCAAGCTGGAGGGCACGACCCCTCACATTGACGGCCTTGCCCGGGAAGGCCTGCGCTTCAAACACGCACATGTGCAGGTGGGGAACTGCTACCCGTCCCGCAACGTGATGTTCTCCGGGCGCTATCCACACAACACGGGCGTGGAAGGCTTCTACCAGGTCAAGCCGACTACGTATCCCCACTTCTGCGATCTCATGAAAAAGGGTGGTTTTTATACCGCCATCCGTGGGAAGGTGAGCCACTCCACTCCCTACCAGCCCTATGGCTGGGATGCCGATCTCACGATGGCGCCTGAAGGCGGGAAGCTCCACCTCAAGGACGTGCCCTCATACCGCGACTGCACTGCCCGGGGCATCGCGGCAGCCAAGGCCGCCGGGAAACCATTCTGCCTCAACATCAACATCTCGGATCCGCACAAGCCCTTCTGGAAACCCTCAGACCAGAACGGCCCGCACCGGGTCTCCCGGACCTTCCCGCCGGGCGATATTCCCATTCCCGGGTTTCTCTTTGATCACCCGGAGGTGCGCAAGGAACTTGCGCTCTACTATAACTCGGTCCGCCGCGCGGACGATGCCGTCGGGGCGATCCTCACCGCCTTGGAGGAGTCCGGGCAGAAGGACAACACCATCGTCATGTTCCTGAGCGATCACGGAATGCCCCTTCCCTTCGCCAAGACCCAGCTCTACCACCACAGCACCCGCACACCCTGGATTGTCCGCTGGCCGGGGGTCACCAAGGCCAACTCGGTGAACGACTCCCAAATGATTTCGGCGGTCGACCTTCTCCCCACCCTGCTCGACATGGTCGGACTCCCCAAGCCGAAGGGCATCGACGGACAATCCTTCGTTCCCATCATGAAGGGGCAGAAACAAAACGGGCGCCACGCCATCTTCAAGGTCTACAACGAAAACGCGGGCGGAAACCGTCATCCCATCCGCGGCGTAGAGACCCGGAACTACCTCTATCTCTTCAATCCCTGGTCCGATGGAGAAAACACCTTCCGCACCGCCACAAACGGGACGGCCACCTACCGCCTCATGAAGAAACTGGCGTCCGGCAATCCGGGAATCGCCCGCCGCCTCCACACCATGGACCACCGCAGCGTGGAAGAGCTTTACGATATCACGAAAGACCCCGATTGCCTCCACAACCTCGCTGAGAAGTCAGACTACCGGGACATCAAGCAAACGATGCAGGCCCACCTGCGCGAGTTCATGGAGAACACAAACGACCACGCCCTCACACCCTTCCTGAAACGGAAGGAGCCCGCCGCCCTCGCGGCCTACATGAAGAAGGTCCAGGACGAATCGGCCGAACGACGCGCCAAGCGGCGCAGGAACAAGGCGACCAACAAGGACAGGGCGAAGCCGAAAGAGCCCCGCAACCCCCGGAAGCCAAAGCCCAACGGCTCTTCCTAGATTGCCGACCGATCCCTCGCACGAACCACTGTCGGCAAGGCCAGCAGCTCCGGTTCGGTTTCAGGACAGCCAGTGCTGCAGTTCGACAATATTCCCCTCCGGGTCACGGAGATACACCATCTCAACCTGTTGCCCCGCACTCGTCTCGAACCTCGTCACGGCCCCATAGTCTGAGCCTCCTGCCGCAAGGAACGCTTCCCGTGCTGCCGCCACGTCCTCTACCGCAAAGGCGATGTGTGCGAACCCCGGACGATTAATCGCGGGACGCCCGGCT
>CAWWCX010000559.1:0-2700 GCA_963935445.1 uncultured Roseibacillus sp. | reverse complement strand
CGTGCCGCAATAGCCGGCTCCTATCGCCGTGGGAAGGAAACTGTCCACGATCTGGACTTCCTGGTCGCCACCGGACAGCCCTCCGCCCTCACCGCCTACTTCACGGGCCTGAAAGGCATTCAGGAGGTTCTTGCCGAGGGAGCAACCAAGGCATCCGTGAGACTGGAAAGCGGCCTCCAGTGCGACCTCCGGGCTATCTCAAACTCGGAGTGGCCCTTCGCGCTCATGTATTTTACCGGCAGTAAGGAACATAATGTGGAACTTCGCTCACGGGCACTGAAGCAGAATCTCACTCTCAACGAATACCATCTGCAGTCTGTAGAGGACGCTCCAGACGGGGATCCTCCGGCCGACCTGAGGGAAGAAGCAGATGTTTATGCCGAACTCGGCCTTCAGTTCATCGAACCTTCTCTCCGGGAGAACCGGGGCGAATTCGAGGCCGCTGAAGAAGGCACCCTGCCGCGCCTCGTCGAGCAGGACAACCTCCGGGGCACCTTCCACAATCACACTACCGAGTCCGATGGCCGCTCCACCCTCACCGAAATGGCCGAGGCAGCGCGCAATCTTGGCCTGGCCTACCTCGGCATTTCCGATCACTCCAAGTCTTCGTTCCAGGCCAACGGACTCGACGAGGGCCGCCTCCTCACCCAGATAGCGGCGATTCGGGAACTCGACACCGAACTCGACGATCTTGACCTCTATGCTGGCAACGAGGTGGACATTCTTCGGGACGGCAGCCTCGACTTCGAAGACGAAGTTCTCGCAAAACTCGACTATGTAGTGGCCTCGGTGCACGCGTCCTTCGGACTGACCGAGAGCGAAATGACTGCACGGATTATCAAGGCCATGGAAAACCCCCATGTCACGATGCTCGGTCACCTCAGTGGGAGATTACTCCTGCGCCGTGAACCCTACTCCGTAAACCACGGGAAAATTATCGACTGCGCTGCTGAAACCCGAACCGTCATTGAGCTGAACTGCGCCGCACAGCGGATGGACATGGACTGGAAGTGGTGGCGCAGAGCTCGTGACAAGGGCGTAAAATGCGCGATCAACCCCGACGCTCATCACGTCGACGGACTCCAGAATCTGCACTTCGGAATACGTATCGCCCGAAAGGGCTGGCTCCGCAGGGAAGATGTCCTCAACTGCCTCTCTGCCGGGGACATGAAAAGCTGGCTGGGAACACCCAAGGATCAACGCCCGTAGCCACGACCAATTCCTACTTTTCGATTGCACGAACCTGCCGTATGGTGCCCCTCGCATGACACACCTGCGATCATTCGCTTGTGGCTTTATTGCTGCAACGGCGAGCCTTGTCCTCTGCATTCCGGTCACTGGCCAGGAACCCGGCGCAGGCAGGGTAAAGCCTTCCGACATCTATTTCCAGGCATGGCTCACCGTCCGGGAAGGCGAGACGGCAGCCAAGGAGGGCAGGTTTCTCGAGGCCTTCAATCGATACGATAAGGCGAAGCAGCTCTTCGACTCGGTCGCCCTGTCAGATCCCGATTTCAAACCCGACCTTGTCGCAAGCCGCCGGGACTCGACCGCCAAGGCGATGGAGGCAATCCGCCCAAAAGCCGTCGAACAGCAGGACAAGCTCTCCAACCGCACCGGGGAACTGATCGAAAGCCCTGCCAACCCTGCCGCCCCGAAGGATCTCACCATCCCCAGGCTGAGCAGGGAGGAACAGCAGAAGGTCGCAGCCCTGCAGCGCCAGATCTCGCAATATCGTGGCGAGCTCCGCAAGGCTCGTTCCGACCGGGATGCCAATGCCGTCAGACTGCGACAAGCCCTCAGGCAACTCGAGCAGGAACGCGACCGCGTTGCGCGCGCGCCAGTAACGGGACAACTGCAGGAACTCAATCAGCGGATTACAAAGATTGAAGGCGAGCGGGATGCCATGTTCAAGGCGCTCCAGAACAGCAGGAGCGAGCACCAGAAGCTCCAGTCACAACTCGCGATCGCCAAGGCCGATGCCGTGGCAGCCCAGAAGCGGGCCACCGAACTTGAAAAAATCGTCCACGTCCAGCAGGCCACCGCCAAGGAGGTCGTCGAGGATCTTCGACAACGTCTCAACGAACTGAAGGACGCACTTGCTGACAGGGACAAGAAGTTCATTGCCCTCGACACCCGTAATGCGCAGCTCGAGCGCCAGCTCGGAGAGGCCCGGGATCAGATCCGTGAACTCCGCGACGAACGAAATTCGTTGCTCGCCGAACGTGACCAGATGGCCGCCCTCCTGAAACTCAACGAAAGCCAGCGCGTCCAACTTCTCATCAAGCAGAACATGGATCTGGGGCGGGATCTCAAAACCGCCCGGGACCGCCTGAAACAACTTCATACCGATAACAACGTCACCAAGGATCAGCTCATTGAAGCAAAACGCGACCTCGCACACGCGAAGGGACGCCTCATTAAATTCCAGCGGGAAAACGCCTCTCAGAAAAACCGCCTTTCCGCGCTGGAGGACCGAATTCGCAATGCCGGGACTGAGATAAAGAACGACCTTCAGGAAACTGCCCTCGACCCCCGAACACGGCAGGAAATGGAAATGCTCCGTGACATCATTGCCCGTCAGCTCCGCATTCAGGAACATCGCCGGACGGCAAAAGCCTCCGTAATGGCAGAGATCAGGAGGATCGGTCAGGAAAGCTGTCTCTTATACACATCTGACGCTGCCGACGATATGCAGTGTGT
>CAWWCX010000558.1:0-2703 GCA_963935445.1 uncultured Roseibacillus sp. | reverse complement strand
GGTCGGTGGAGGAGAGCGTGTCGTGAACAAGCTTCGCCACTTCCGGATCTTCCGTCCTGAAGAAGTTGGCGCCGTGATCATACAGGTATTCTTCCCTCCGCCGGGTGGCCGCCCTCCCGGACACGCCCCTGCTTTTCTCATACAGAACCACCCGTGCACCGGATTTGGACAACTTCCACGCGGCAGCCAGTCCCGACAGCCCCGCACCAACGATTGCCACCTCCTTCACGGGCCGAACCCTTCCTCAGATTCACTGTCACGCAACTTGTTTTTCCGCAGGGACGGAGCACCTTTCCCCATGATTCTCGGCGTGGACGGCTGCAGGGAAGGTTGGGTCGGGGCAGCCCTCGACGACGGCGGCACCCTCGAACGGCTGGAGGTCGCCCCGAACCTCCCGGAACTCTTTGCTCACTTTGACACGTGCACCTGTGCCGGGGTGGACATGCCACTTCACCTCCTTGATGCAGGGCAGCGCCCGGCGGACCTGCAGGTCCGCACACGACTCGGCCCAACCCGCGGACGCAGCGTGTTCCCCGCTCCTCCGTCCTTCGTCATCGAGGAGCACTGGATCGCCTCCCCACACAAAGAGGTCAACACCGAGTGCCGGCGGCGCTACGATGCCGGCATTCCCGCCCAGAGTCTCGCCCTGCGCCATAAGATCCGTGAGGTGAATGAAGCGTTCGCGGCGGGTTTCTCCATCATCGAAGTGCACCCCGAACTCTCCTTCCTGGCGATGAACGGAGGCGCACCTCTTTCCTTCCGCAAGAAGTCATGGGGCGGTTTTCACGAACGTCAGGCTATCCTGGCTGAACATGGCCTGCAGGTTCCAACCCACCTTCCCTCCCACGTCGCATCTCTTGCTGCTGACGACATTCTCGATGCCATGGCCGCGGCGTGGACAGCTCACCGTCGGGTCAGCGGAAGGGCGGAGGGCTTCCCTGATGCTAGCCCTTCTCCCGGAAAACCCATCATCTGGGTCTGAGCGGTGGCAGAAGCCCCCGGAAGGCGTATGCTCCCGCATGCCTCTGGAGAACGCCTTCCACGGATCCCTCGTCGCGGACGCCCTTTCCATGCCCGGGCACTGGTATTACGACCGGCAGGCGCTTCGAGACGACTACGGCACCCTCGACCGCTATCTGCCGCCCCGTAACCCACACCCCGACAGCATCCTCTGGCGTTCGCAGCACATTCCCCTCAACGAGCAGGCGGACATTCTCCACGACCAGGCCCGTTTCTGGGGACAGCGCGGCATTCACTACCACCAGTTCCTCGAGGCGGGAGAAAACACCGCCAACCTGAAGCTGGCTACCGAGCTGCATCACCAGGTCAGAACCCGCCAGGACTACGACGGGGAACGCTGGCTGATTCACTATGCACAGTGCATGCTTACCCCCGGCTGGCACCGTGACACCTATCTCGAGGAATACCACCGCGCCTTTTTCAACCGCCTTGCCTCGGGCAAGCCCCTCCTGAAGTGCGGCATCAGGGATGAGCACATTGGCGGCCTTGCGCACGTCCCGGCCCTCGTCGCAGCCCTCCCCGCCACCGCCGACTGGCGCTCGACGGTCCGCACCCACGTTGCCCTGACCCACCGGCATTCCAATCTCCTGCGTGCGGCAGACTGCCTCGCGCGACTTCTTCATCAGATCACCAGCGGCATGGGTCTCCGGGAGGCCATTGCCCGCGAGGCCGGGGACTGGTTCTCCTCAAAACGGGCAGAAAAATGGTCAACCCGCCCCGATGACATCGTGATTGGAGAGGTCCTGAGCCCGGCCTGCTATATCGACCAGGCGTTCCCGGCCGCCCTCTACCTGGCCTGGAAATATCACGACACCTTCACGGATGGAATTATCGCCAACGCAATGGTCGGCGGGGACAACTGCCACCGGGGAGTGGTGGTGGGCGCCCTCCTCGGCGCGGCAAACCCGATCGATTCACACTGGCTCGAGGGACTCCGGCGACCGCCCACCCAGCCCACTCCAACGAGATCCTGAGGTGCAGCCCGAACTCTTTCCCTCCGAGCCATCCTTTGCCGTCACCCGCCAGGCTGCTCTGGCCCGACTGGAGGAATTCGTGCCATTCTCGGGGCGCTACGCCCGCGACCGGAACCATGTCGGGCCCGGCCATTCCAACGTATCCCGGCTCTCTCCCGCCATTCGGCACCGTCTGCTCTCCATCGAGGAATGCATTGACGCCGTCCTCGAACGCTACGCTCCCTCGACCGTCGAGAAATTCGTCCAGGAACTCTACTGGCGTCGCTACTGGAAATCGTGGCTCTCCCTCCGCCCGCAGGTATGGACTGAGTATCTTCGCGACCTTGCTGAACTACGGGAACACCCCCGGCACACATCAGTCCGGGAACGTTCAACGATGATCGAGGGGGGCAAAAGTGACGTTGCCATCATGGGCCATTTCGCCCGGGAACTCGTAAACACCGGATACCTCCATAACCATGCCCGCATGTGGTTTGCCGGATGGTGGATTCACGTCGCAGGCCTGCCCTGGCAACTCGGCGCCGACTTCTTTTTCCGCCACCTGCTCGATTCCGACCCCGCCTCGAACACCCTCTCCTGGCGCTGGGTTGCAGGCCTCCAGACCCCCGGTAAGAGATATCTGCCACGACGTGGAAACATCGAAAAATACGTCGCTCCCGAAATACCTGTCTCTTATACACATCTGACGCTGCCGACGATATGCAGTGTG
>CAWWCX010000557.1:0-2705 GCA_963935445.1 uncultured Roseibacillus sp. | reverse complement strand
TGCCGCCGGAGGGACTCGAACCCTCACTCCGTTGCCGGAAGCGGATTTTAAGTCCGCAGCGTCTACCAATTCCGCCACGGCGGCATTTACCGGTCAGCCGTCGCCATTCGGGTCTGAATCCGGCGCGGGAGCAGGCTCCGTGGCTGGTTCAGGCATGGGCTCAGCTACAGGGTCCTCAAGAGCGCCCTCAGGATCTTCAATTGCTTCGATTGCACGCTGGATAAGCCTCCGCAAATCCTTCTCCTCGCCAGCAGCATCCAAGGCCTCCCGCAAGGCAGGGATACTCGCTTCCGTGCCGATCCGCCGAAGGATCGTGAAGGCTGAGCGCTGCAGGATCCGGTTCTCACTCCCGATGAAATCAATCACAACCGACTCCATCTGGCCTCCGGTCGCTATTAATTCGCTCTCCCACTCCAACGGCTTGTCTCTCCAAAGGAATCTCAGCAGGGTGGGCAACTCCGGCGCCTTTCGATCGATCAGCAGTTGAATCATGCTCTTGGGAACCTCGGACTTCTCTGCCACCAGCCTTTGCGCGATGCGCGCCGCCGTGGCTTCCGCCCCCTCCCCGGGAAGAGACCAGACCGTGAGCGCCTGACAGATGGTGGCCCGGAAATCCGTGTCGGTATCCTCCTCGAGCAGATCGATCAGCTTGCCTGCAATCTCAGGGCGGAAACGGGAGGGCTCGACCATCGAGAGGCGCTGGGCGGCATCCTTCACCCGGTCAATATTGATATGGTCCAGTTCCTGCCGGTTGAGCTCGATGAATTCTCCGTGGGTCTCGTCACCGAGCCTGCTCTCCAGCTCCGTGCTCGGCTCGACCAGGTTCTCTCCAATCACCGCGATGCGCAGGACCCGCAGGTCTTCATAGACCTCCTCCACCTGGGCAAAGCGTTCCACAAACTCCATGAGCTCAGGCATCTTCAGGTCCACATTTTCCAGGACGAGCAGGCATCCCGCCCCCCGGGCATACACAGCTGGCCGCCTCGAAACACCCGTCTTCCGCTGCAGGTAGCGCTGGATCTGATAGCGGAAGTGGTGCCGCGCCTCCGGGGCCCACAGGGCCCATACCGCCTCCTGCCCAAAGGAGACAATGGCCCGCTCAACAGGGTCGTATCCCATCGCCGTCATCGCCTGCTCCTCCGACATCCGGGCCGGAGCCGTCTCGGGAGCAACAGGAGCGGGACCCGCCGGAGCAACCGGGGACCCGGTCTGCGGAGGACCCGCCTCGGGAAGCGTTACCGAGAATGCGAGCACGGCAACAGCCAGCCCCATGCCTCCCAGAGCAGCCTGCTTACGCCGCCGGACCCCCCCGAGAAGGACCAGTACCAGCCCGACCACTACCACAAATCCGCTGAGGACAATCCGCTTTCCACGTTCCATCTCACTGAAGGACCCGTCGCCCTGAACCCCGAAGACGAGAAGCACAAGGTAGAGGACAAGGACCATCATTCCTGCCACCCCGGCCACCGTCCGTCCGGGACTCGGTGGCACGACATCGGCGGCCGTGGCGTTCTCATTGTAGATCGCGGTCTCGAATTGCACCGGGGGTGCGGAATCGCCCGCGGGGGCATTGCCATAGTGGGCCAGTCCCGGCTTCTTGATGTCACCCGGGAAATAACGCTCTCGTTCCGGAAGGATGGCATCCTCGTCAACCACGAACCGCTTCTCGCAGCCGCCACACTCGACGGTTCGCCCCTTCAACTCTTCACTGACCTGGAACTGCCGCTGGCAGGCGGGACATTGGATGCGGACAGTCATGGAGGGGAATTTTTTTAGGGGACCGGGGACAGATTCCCCGTAACAGGACCCACTTTCAACACAATCCGTTCGAACTTTCCCACTGCCGCGGCAGACTTACCCCATCGGGGCAGGGCGACCCCGGGCCCGACCACCATGCGAAGACAGGCTCTTGACCCGTGGTGTTCAGCGGCTAGGAAGGACCTATGCCGCCGGACATCGTAGGACTTTTAACTCTGCAGGAGCGCGATTTACGCCTTCAGGAGCTGCGCAAGGAGCTTGAGCGCATACCCCGTGAACAGGACCTCGCCCGGGACCGCCTTGCCGCTAACCAGCAGGCCGTTGATGAGGCCAAGGCCGCCGTGCAGGAAAACGAAGTCGCGATCAAGACCGTCGAGCTGGACGTGGGTACGCGCAAGGAATCCATCGCCCGGTTGAAGCAGCAGCAGTTCGAGACTCGCAAGAACGAGGAGTATCAGGCCCTCGGCGTCAAGGTGACCCACTACTCGAGCGAGATCGATGGCCTCGAGACCCGCGAGCTGGAACTCATGGAGCGGGGCGATGCGCTGCGTGGTAGGTTGACGGAGGCGGAAGAGGCCTTCGCGACCACAAAGGGCGGGGTCGATGAGGAGGTCAGCACTCTCCAGAAGCGGGCTGACAACTTCACCCGCGAGGTGGACGGGCTGGAAAACGAGCGGGAGCAGCTCCTCAAGGGCATGGACGAGAGCCTCATCTCCATTTACGAGCGTCTCCTCAAGCTGAGAGGAGCTCCGGTGGTCGTCCAGATGAGACCCGATCGCCAATGCCTGGGCTGCCATGTGAGAGCAACCCCGGCCACCATGGTCCGGGTTCACGCCGGCAAGGAGCTGGTGAACTGTGAGAATTGCGGGAGAATCCTCTATCCGGAATGATTCCGGCTACCACCTGTCTCTTATACACATCTCCGAGCCCACGAGACCGTACTAGAT
>CAWWCX010000556.1:0-2730 GCA_963935445.1 uncultured Roseibacillus sp. | reverse complement strand
ACTGCATATCGTCGGCAGCGTCAGATGTGTATAAGAGACAGGGACGAACCGGCAGTCCTGCGCCTCCTGCCACCAGGCCGCACACGCTCTTGCGGACCCCCGGCGCTTCAGTGAGGGAGCCACCGGAGCGCTGGGCACCCGCAACTCGATGCCGCTCTTCAACCTCGCGTGGAAGAACTCCTTTTTCTGGGACGGCAGCTCATCGTCCTTACGGCAGCAGGTCCTGCATCCGATCCAGAGCGCGATTGAAATGCACGAATCCCTGCCCCAGGCCTTCTCAGATCTGGAAGCCGCGAACTATGGTCCTCTCTTCCGTTCCGCCTTTGGCAGCCCCCGGATTACGGCAGAACGCCTCGGCATTGCTCTGGAACAGTTCCTGCTCACCCTGACTTCCTACGACTCGCGGTTCGACCGGGCCACCCGGGGCGAGCTCGAACTGAGCGCGCAGGAGAAACGAGGCTTTGAACTCTTCATGACCGAACACGATCCCCGGCGGGGGCTCCGGGGGGCGGACTGCTTCCACTGCCACGGCGGCGCACTCTTTACCAATCACCGGTTTCACAACAACGGCCTGCAGGACGAGAGGGACCGGGGGCTGGAACTGGTGACCGGGAGCCCCGGGGACCGAAACCGCTTTATCACGCCCTCCCTGCGCAATATCGCCCTCACGGCCCCCTACATGCACGATGGGCGCTTTCAGACTCTTGAGGAGGTCGTGGACCACTACAACTCAGGCCTGCACCGCAGCCCAACCCTTGACCCCAACCTCGCTAAGCATCCGCAGGAGGGACTGGGACTCGAAACCGCGGAGAAGGCCGCTCTGGTCGCCTTTCTCAAGTCCCTTACCGATCCCCAGTTTCTCCTTGCCGCACCAGCTCCCGCCGTCCCGGGGCAGTAAAGTTGTTGGACTCCCGGTGCACTTCCCCCCAGAGTCCCAGCGGTGAACCTTCCCAACTCCCTCACCGTCTCCCGGCTCGTCCTGACCGCAGCCTTCGTGGTGGCCTTCATGTGGGATAACCGGGCCGGCTACGGCATCGCGCTTGTGACCTTCGTAGTTGCCGCAATCACGGATTTCCTCGATGGCTACCTGGCCCGCAAACTCAACCTCGTTACCTCTCTCGGCAAGCTCCTCGACCCCATTGCCGACAAGGTCCTGACCGCCTCAGCATTCATCTTTCTCTGCGAGCACGGGGACATTTACTGTCCGGCCTGGGTCGTGGTTGTCATTCTGGCCCGCGAGTTTCTCGTGACCGGCCTGCGACAAATTGCGGTCGAACAGGGCAAGGTCATCGCAGCAGACTGGAGCGGCAAATGGAAGACCGGCTTCCAGATCGGCTTCTGTATCACCGCGCTGGTATGGCTCTTCCTCGATTCGCTTGGACAGCAGGAGTTTTTCCTTGCCCGGCTCGCCCACCCTGAGTCCTGGCTGATGCCCTCCTTCCTCTGGCTCTCCCTGGCCCTCACCGTCATCTCCGGCCTGCAATACGCCTACAACGCCCGCGGCCTGTTTCAGAATTAGACCTTCTGCAGTGCATTCCGGGGCATGCACCCCCTGGAAACCCGCCTCCCTTCCCCAGGAAGGTGTTTTTTTGTTCCTTGCACCTCCACCACAGGGCTCTCCCGCAATGATTTGTAAAAATACGCCCCAGAAAAACAGTCCCTGATTAGCTGGAAAATGTGACCCTTATTAATATTGCCAATTACCTTCCATCTGACTAAGATTTCACGGGTTATGAAACAAACTACCTTGATCAAGTCTGCTGTCCTTACCGGATCGGCTCTCCTTACCGGCCTTGCCTTTGCAGGTGAGCCTGCCGCTAAGGCTCCGATCGAATGCAACGAGTCCTCTGGTCTCGATATTAATTTCGGAGTGGGTTACACTGACGAATACGTTTTCCGGGGACAAAACCGCGGAGACGACCTCTTTGAGGCCAGCCTCACGGCCTCCGGCAGTGGGTCTCTCCTCGGCCTCGGCGACGTGAACCTGTCCGCTGGGCTATGGCTCGGAACCTGGACTCAGGACCTTCCCACCAGGCAACCCACGACGCCTGGCCTGACGAACACGAACACGGCTGCCACCCTAATCCCTAGCGGCGTAAATGAAATGCGTATCAACCTGGAGGCTTCCAAGTCCTTTGGGAGTCTTGATGTCGCCGTGGGTGTCACCAATTACTCCTTCTTTGGCGGCCTCGCCGGACTCGGTGACTTCCATGAGCCCTACATTTCCGTCGGCACGGAGCTCGCTGGTTTCGATGTGGGGGCTGGATTGTATGACACGGAAGATGTCGATGACCCCTACTACGAGATCACGATCGGGCGTTCAGTCGATCTTGGAAACCTCTCGCTCAGCCTCGGCGGAGTCATTGGCACCTGGAACGAGTTTGACGATACCTTCTACGGCATCTCGGCGGCCCTGCCGCTTGCTGTATCGGACAACATCACGGTGAGTCCCCACGTCTCCGGTATCTTCGGC
This sequence comes from uncultured Roseibacillus sp., assembly GCA_963935445.1. Classification (GTDB taxonomy): domain Bacteria; phylum Verrucomicrobiota; class Verrucomicrobiia; order Verrucomicrobiales; family Akkermansiaceae; genus Roseibacillus_B. The sequence continues at coordinate 257 of CAWWCX010000556.1, read as the reverse complement.
GATACCCCCAGTGGCGATGATGAGTTCACCGCGGGTGTGAATCTCGGCTTTGGATTCTAGGCATCCGAATCTGTAAGATCTCAATAACAATGAAAAGGGGAGCCGTCAGGCTCCCCTTTTTGCGTTCCGGGACTCGAGCCTTCACTCCTGCGCGGGATCTCCCGTCGCCGGTGTCTCAAGGATTCCCGCCTCCCCCTCACTCCTGGCCACCACCACCTGTCTCTTATACACATCTGACGCTGCCGACGATATGCAGT
>CAWWCX010000555.1:0-2744 GCA_963935445.1 uncultured Roseibacillus sp. | reverse complement strand
GGTCTGGAGCGGCGGCTCGATGTCGACGCCGGAGAGTTGCAGCAGCGCTACGACCAACGTTGTCGCGAAGTGCATCCTGACAGTGGTGGTGCACGGGAGGAATTCGAGGTTTTGCAGGAAGCCTTTGCGAGCCTGCAGAGCCCAGCCCGGCGTCTGAGGCACTGGCTGGAGCTTGCCGGGTTGGAGGGTTCGGGCAGGGGAAGTGTGCCCGCCCCGGTGGCGGACCGTTTTGAGGAGATCAGCTCGTTGCTGCAGGCAGCGGAAACGGTCGCGGAGCGTCACGGGAACGCTCAGTCGGCACTGGTGCGCTCAATGGCCGAGTCGGACGGAATGACCTTGCAGGGGCGGTTGGCGGAGGCGCGGGAGGAAGTGGAAAAGTTGAGCGGCGCATGGGTTTCCCGTTTCGGGGAGTTCGATCGCCGGGGGCCGACCGAGGTGGCGGAGGAAGCGGGGGAAGCGATCCGGGCCCTGACCTTTCTTGAGAAGTGGGCGGATCAATTGCGGATGGCCTGGGCGAGGGCGGGTTGCTGGTAGCCTTTGAGGGCTTGCATTCGGAGGCTGGGTGGGCACGTTGCGGCCGGTGGCTGATCCGGTAATCGGTATAGACTTGGGCACGACCTACTCGGCGGTGGGCATCGTTGAAGCGGGGTTCCCCATCCTGTTGGCAAACGAGGAAGGTGAGCGGTTGGTGCCCAGTGTGGTTTGGTTTGGACCCGGGGAGGTGAAGGTCGGGCGGGCCGCGCTGAGTGAGGCTCCGGAAGGTCGGCTTGTTCGCAGCGCCAAGCGCTGCATGGGTCTGCGCGTGAACGAGGTGGCGGAAGGTGACCTGCCGTTGGAAGAAGCGAGTGGTGGAGGAGTCGCGTTTGTTACCGCGGAAGGAGCGGTAACACCGGTGGAGGTGAGCAGCATTATCCTGACGGAGTTGAAACGGATTGCGGAGTTCCGTCTCGAGCGGGAAGTGCACCGGGCGGTTATCACGGTGCCGGCCTACTTCAACAACGCACAGCGGGAAGCCACCAAACAGGCAGGAGAAGCGGCGGGGCTCGACGTTCTCCGGCTTGTGGCGGAACCGACTGCTGCAGCCTTGGCCTACGGAATGAACAGGCTCGGGGAACGAGCACGGGTGGCGGTCTTTGATCTGGGGGGAGGAACCTTCGATGTCTCCCTTCTTGAAATGCGTGAAGGGGTCTTCGAGGTGCTGGCAACCGGAGGAGACACCCGGTTGGGAGGCGATGATATTGACAACGCGGTGCTGTCGTTAGTGGCTCGCGCAACTCGATTGGAGGATCTCCGGGTCCAGGGAGAGGAGGGTGATCGACTGCGGCGGGAAGCGGCTCGTGTCAAATGCGCACTCTCGGAGGTGGAGCGTGCCACGTTCCGGATGTCTTCTGCTGATGGGACCGGGACGTTGGAAACGGAAGTCAGTCGAGGGGCGCTGGAAGGAATAATTGCGGATGAACTGGGCACGATGAAACGCATCTGCCGGGAGGTCCTGGTGGATGCCGGGTCGGAGCCGGAGGAGCTCGATGCAGTGGTCATGGTGGGAGGGAGCAGTCGAATTCCAGTGGTCCGGCGATTGGCTGGCGAAGTGTTCGGCCGGGAGCCGGACTGCTCCCAGCACCCGGACGAGGTGGTTGCGCAGGGGGCCGTCATTCAGGCAGGAATCCTGGCCGGGACCTGGCGGGACCTGCTGCTTCTCGACGTGACGCCGCTGAGCTTGGGAATTGAAACGCTGGGGGGGCTGATGAATGTCCTGATACCGCGCAATACGACGATTCCCTGCAAGGCGGGGGAGTTGTTCACCAATGCGAGGGAGGGACAGGAATCGATGCGGGTTCGCGTTCTCCAGGGTGAACGTGAACTGGCGAGGGACAATTGGGAACTCGGGAACTTTGACCTCTCTTTCCGGCGCGCCCCACGAGGGAAGGCGCGGGTAGGGGTGCAGTTTTCCCTCGATGAGAACGGCATTCTCGAGGTGCTGGCCCGCGATGTGGAAGGGGGAGGTGCGGATGTGATCGTGAAGATCGAGAGTGCGGCGGTCGATGTGAGTGAGCAAGCGGTGGAGCAGATGGTGGAGGAGAGCGTGGAGCATGCCTTCGAAGATATGAAGGCACGGGTGTTTGCGGAGGCACGCTTAAAGGCGGAGGAACTCCTGCCCGCGGTGGAGGAGGCCCTCGGGAGACTGGGAGCGGGACTGGAGGCTGCGGAGCATGAGGAGATCCTGGCCGCACGACGGGAGGTAGAGGAAGGCCTGGCGGGAGACGAAGCCAATGTGCTCAAGGAGGCGGTGGAGCGTCTGGACCGGGCTACTGAGGCATTGGCGGCTCGCCTGGTGGAGGATGCGCTCGCGGCCCGCATGGGTGTGGGACGGGACGACATTTAGCTTTTATGACCTTGCGCGGGGCGTTAGATATTTGGCCTTGGCTGACCGTCCACAACCACCTGAACCTCCAGAGGAAGAGCTCCCCTCGGTGGAGGAGTTGCTGAACGACGAGTTGACCCTTGAGGATGATCTTGAGGTCTCTCCCCCGTCCATTCCGGCCCAGCCTCGTGTGCGTTCGGAGCTTCCAGGAAAGCCTGTTCTTCCAAGAACGTCGTCGCCCGAGACGAGTTCTCACGAGGCGGAACCTCGGAAACCGGGGGTGGTGAAATCAGCGCGGCGACCACGGGACCCGGGTCCTTTTGGTGGTAACGCGCAAGTGCAAGCGAAGTCTCCGGAGCAGGCGGAGTCCGCAGTGCAGGCG
>CAWWCX010000554.1:0-2747 GCA_963935445.1 uncultured Roseibacillus sp. | reverse complement strand
AACCGGGGCCTCGCTGCTTGAGCTGGAACGGTGTCTGCGGATCAATGTCTCAGGGTGCCAGTTTCTCGGGGGGGTACCCTATGGGGTCGATGCGCTGGCGTGCAGTCAGACCAACATCAGCGGATGTACGTTTGCAGACTGGAGGGAGGACAGGAAGGCCAAGGGTGCACTACGTTTCCAGGGTGCAGGCCAGGCCAATCTGGTGACCGGAAACATCATTGGGCTTGATGTCCCGGAGCCACTGCTTTGTGGGCCGGGTGTCCAGGTGAAGGACAATGTCATCGGCGAATGACGACGGATCCTGCCCGGGAAGTTTCCGTTTCGCGCCAAGAGGGGCGGCGCCTCCGGGGGCGAGGCGGAACTTGATTTTTCCCGGCTTGCAGCAAGATTCAAACGTGCGTTGTTTCATCCTGCTTACGCTCCTGTTTTCCGGAAGCGTGGCCTGGGCGGAACCCCTTCCGGGGAACCTCTTGGGCGACTGGTCCCTCCAGATCAAGAGCGGCGAGGCGGGCTGGTTGAGCATCAGGGATGAAGGGGGCAGTCCGGTGGTCGCGATGACGGTGGATGTGGGGACTACCCGGCCCCGCAAGGGCGTTCAGTGGGTGGACGGGGTCCTGCACGTTCCCCTCCGGGGTAGCCGAAGGGGCAGGCAGGGCCTCCCGGGGCCTCGTCAGAGTGCCCGGGTCTGGTGGGCGGAGGGCATGCTGCAGGGTGAAATCGTCACTACCGGGGCGGGCGGAGCAGAAACCCGTGATCCCTTCACCGGGAAGGCGATTCCTCCAATGCCCCCGGCGCCTGATCTCTCCCGGATCAAGTGGGGCAGGCCCATCGTGTTGTTCAACGGCAGGGATCTGACGGGCTGGCGGACCCGCCGGCCGGAGAAGCTGAACGGCTGGTCGGTATCCGGGGGACACCTTGTGAACACCACGCCGAAGACCGATTTCAGCGCAACCGGGGCGTATGGCAATCTTCGTAGCGAGGCCGTTTTTGGTGACTGCAAGCTGCACATAGAATTCCTGATTGGGGAAAAGAGAAATAGCGGGGTCTACCTGCGCGGCATGTATGAGGCCCAGGTCGTGGATCGGGACAGCCCAATGCAGGGCATTCATGGTCCGGGAGCCATTTTCAACCGGATTGCTCCCACCAGGAATGCAGGAAAGCCGGGCGGAGAGTGGCAGACATACGATCTTACTCTGGTGGACCGGCACATCACGGTTGTACTCAATGGCGAAAAGGTGATCGACAATGTCGCGGTCCCCGGGCCAACCGCAGGAGCGATGCATACCAATCCGGTGGCCCCGGGCCCGCTCTATCTGCAGGGTGATCACACCTCGGTGAAATACCGGAACATCATTCTCACGCCCAGAGAGCGGTAGGCTTCCCGGCGAGATGTGTTCGTTGCCCGTCACCGATAATTGCTCTTTTGCCCGGAGCGGCTCCAAGTAGACTATCGCCCCAAGCTCATGAAGAATCCTCTCCTTTGTGGTGCCTTTTCCTGGAGCCTCCTCCAGGTCCTGGCAGCTGCGCCGGCGCTGGCCGTCGATTATGAATCGGAGATCCGGCCCATCCTTGAGCAACATTGCATCAAGTGCCACGGACCGGAGAAGCAGAAGGCCCAGCTGCGCCTCGACCGGAGGGGAAGCCTGTTAAGGGGAGGAGATGGCGGCCTGCCCTCTCTCGTTCCCGGAAACACGGAGAAGAGTCATCTTCTTGAGCGGCTCCGAAGTGCGGACTCTTCGGAGCGTATGCCGCCGAAAGGGGAACCTCTCAGTGAGGTCAAGATCGCCACGATCGAAAAATGGATCGCGGAAGGAGCCGAGTGGCCGGGCCAGATGGAGGAGAGTGAGGAGGAGACAACGGATCACTGGTCCTTCCAGAAAGTAGTCCGGCCTCGAGTCCCCGGGGGAGCCATTCACCCCGTGGATGCCTTTCTTGACGCGGAGCTGAAGGACGCGGGGCTGCAGGCCAATGGTCCGGCAGATGCGCGGAGCCTGATTCGAAGGGCCGCGATTCTTCTCACCGGGTTGCCGCCCTTGCCCGGGAGGGTGGACAGGTTCGAGGCTGAGTTCAGGAAGGATGCGGATGGGGCCTACAGGCATCTCGTTGATGAGTTGCTGGCCTCCCCGCACTTTGGGGAGCGCTGGGCGCAACACTGGCTCGATGTCATCCGCTGGGCCGAGTCCAATGGTTCCGAGGCCAACCTCTATCGGAAGAACGCCTGGTTCTATCGCGATTACGTCGTGCGAGCCTTCAATGAAGATGTGCCTTACGACCAGTTTGTGCGTGAGCAGATTGCCGGGGACACACTGGGCACCGGGGAAGCCACCGGGTTCCTTGTGGCTGGTCCGCATGTTCCGGCTGCCACCGTGGGCCGGGAGCCGGCTGCCATCCGGCAGGCCCGTGCCGACCGGATGGATGAGGTCATGCAAACCGTCGGGGCCTCGATCATGGGCATCACGATTGGCTGTGCCCGCTGTCATAATCACAAGTTTGATCCCATTTCACTCACCGACTACTACGCCATGACGGCGGTTTTCCAGGATGTGGAGTTCGGCAGTCGCTTGCCGGAGTTTTCCCCGGACCACCCCCGGCGGAGGCGGGGAGACGAGCTCCGGGCGGGAATCGCGCAGCAGCGAAACGTCCTGCGCCAGAGCGGGGGCTGGGAGGAAAACTGGGGGGCCTACCGTGAGATGCACTTCAAGCCCTGTCTCTTATACACATCTCCGAGCCCACGAGACCGTACTAGA
>CAWWCX010000553.1:0-2761 GCA_963935445.1 uncultured Roseibacillus sp. | reverse complement strand
GCGGATTTCAGGCGGAGGTGCTTTACGAGGCCAGCCTGGCTCGCGCGGGTTCGTGGGTTGCCCTGTGTGTCGATCATCGGGGGCGCCTGATCACGTCGGACCGACAGGGCTCGCTCTACCGGATCACGCTGCCTCCGGACGGGGTGAGCGGGCAACCCCCCAAGGTGGAACCGTTGAAGGCGGATGTCGGACGAGCAAACGGGCTCCTCGATGCCTTTGGCAGTCTTTACGTGGTAGGGATCGGGTCCGGATCGATGAAGGGCCGGTCCGGCCTGTTCCGTCTCACGGACGCCGACAAGGATGACCAGTATGAAAAAGCGGAGCACCTCATGCCCCTGCAGGTGGGTTCCGACCATCATGCGCACGCGGTCATCCTCAGTCCCGATGGGAAGCGGCTGGTGATTCTGTGTGGGAACAACACCGATCTCCCGAAAGAGGACGGAGTGCGGCATCTCGTGAGCCAGCAGGAGGACCATCTGCTTCCCAGAAGCACCTATTACGGTCACAACACCGGCCGCAAGGCTCCGGGTGGATTTGTGGTGAGTTGCGCTCCCGATGGGACGGAGCGCCGCGTCTATTGCGCAGGATTTCGCAATCCATACGACATTGCCTTCAATGGGAATGGAGACCTCTTCACCTTTGATGCGGACATGGAGTATGACGTGGGAGGACCCTGGTATCGCGCCACGCGCGTCAACCACTGCGTGAGCGGCGGGGAATACGGTTGGCGCTGGGGCGCAGGCAAGTGGCCGGACTACTATCCGGATACATTCGGAACAACGGTCGACATTGGCAGGGGCAGCCCTACCGGAGTCGTGTTCGGCTATGGGGCCAGGTTTCCCGCCAGGTATCAGCGGGCGCTCTATGTGCTCGACTGGACCTACGGCAAGATCTATGCCGTGCATCTCAAGCCAAAGGGTGGGACGTATGAAGGAGAGTTTGAGACCTTCATCTCGGGCAAGGGGATGCCCGTCTCTGATATTGTGATTCACCCCGATGGAGCGATGTACTACGTGACGGGTGGACGACGAAGCAGCAGCAAGCTCGTCCGGGTCAAGTATACCGGCCCGGAGGCCACCGACCCGGTGAAACGCACCTCGCCGCTGACGCGCGAGATGAAACTGCGGCGCGAGATCGAAGCCTTCCATGGGGATCCCCCGGATACGAAGGAGGTCATGGGCAAGGCCATCGAGGGAATCACCAGCACAGACCGGGCGGTGCGCTATGCCGGTCGGACCCTCCTTGAGCATCTTCCTCTCTCCCGCTGGGAAGAACCAGCGAGGCGTTTCGCCCATCCCCTTGCGGCAATCGAGTCAGCAATTGCCCTGGCGCGACGCGGGGAGACAAAACATCGGGAGGGACTTGAGCAGAACCTGGCCCGGCTCGATTTTGCAAAACTGGCTACCGAGCAAAGGCTCGACCTTCTGCGGGCCTATGGGTTGATCTTCACCCGGCTGGGAGAGCCTGGACAGTCGACCCGGCTGGCCCTGGTCGAACGATTCTCCCCGCACTACCCGAGCGGCGACACGTCTCTCGATCGAGAACTCTGCGTCATGCTGCTTTATCTGAACGCACCAGGCGCGGTGAGCAGATCCGTTCAGCAACTGCTCAGCGACAGTTCACAAGCGGGCCAGATGTTTTACGCCTATCACTTGCGGACGATCAAGGAAGGATGGAGTAACGCGGACTTGCAGGCCTACTTCGGATGGATTCAGCGTGCGGAGGCAAATCGTGGGGATTATACCGGAGGGGGGCATTTTGTGAACTACCTGAAGATGATTCGCCGGGAAGCGGTGACGCGACTGACCGAAGAACAGAAAAAGGTGATCGCGGCGCAGCTGGAAGCCAAGCTCCCGGCGGTCAACCCGGTGATGGTCAACCGCAGGCACGTGGCCGACTGGAAGGCGTCCGACCTGGAGCCGGCGCTTGCCCGGCTTGAGACCGGGCGCACGTTTATCCGTGGAAAGCGGCTGTATGAAGGGTTGTGCGCGACCTGCCATCTCTTCAATGGGAAAGGCGGGGCACTGGGGCCGGATTTGAGCTCCGTGGGAGGCCGGTATGATGCGAAGACCTTTCTCACCGAAATCCTTGAACCCTCGAAGGTGATCTCAGATCAGCACGCTTCGGTTGCGATCACTCTGAAGGACGGCACGGTGGTGGTTGGGCGCGAAGTTGGTGGCGATGACGCCATCCTCAACATGGCGGTCAATCCGCTTGATCCCGAGGAGGTCAGGCAAGTGGAGAAATCTGAGATCGTGAAGCGCGAGGTCTCCAGGGTTTCCCTCATGCCTCCGGGTTTGCTCAACACCCTGAACGAGGAAGAAGTGCTCGACCTCATGATGTACCTGAGCTCGGGAGGCAAGGTCGGTCACACGGCGTTTCAGAAGTAGCGCCTGCTCGGGAAGTCGACTCATTTGAAGCGGGAGGACCGGAGACGCCCTGCCTCTCCGCCGCAGCCCGGGCACGGTTCTGGATGCCTTCCTTTCACGCCCCGGCACCTTTGCCGCTGAACTCTTTCGAGTGCTCAGCCCGGGGCTGGCACATCGAAGGCACATTGCTGAACAGGTGAGGCCTGCCCGGCAGGATTGCAAGCCCCCCCGGGATGCGCTCCCCTGATCACTCTGCTCAGGACCGGGTCCAGATCGACATCTTCTTGACGAGTGCGTTCACTGAACGCAGGCGCTTTGACAGAAGGGTCGCAAGCCCGATCATGAGCCGCAGGCTGGCTTCCGGCTGACTCCCGATAAATGTGTTCAGGCCA
>CAWWCX010000552.1:0-2771 GCA_963935445.1 uncultured Roseibacillus sp. | reverse complement strand
TCCACGATTTCGAGGTAACTGATCTTCTCCTTTGCATTCAGGAAGGGATAGTTGCAGCTGACGACGGCATAACCGGCCGCCTGGTAGGCTTTCCGCATGGCGGCCATGCGGCCACTGCGCAATTGCTTGTCGCCCTGGCGAAAGCCTCCTCCATGGAACCACACGAAGACCGGCGAGGCCTTGTCCTGGGCGGATTTCCGGGGCGGCCAGTAGTCGAGGACATTCCGCTTGTGCTTGTCGTCATATCTCACGTCGAGCCGGGGTTCGGCTGCGTATGCACCTGCAGCGAGGGCCATGGTCAGGCCGCAGAGCACGAGTCTGCCCGGGAGGAGGAGAGGAAGTGTCATGGACGAATAGAGGAGGCGCTCCCTGCCCCCTGCAAGAAGAAAGGATGAGGCAGGGGGCCTGCCCGCCCGCTGGGCCGAAGATCCATGCCGTTGGCCCCCATGCCGATTTCGCTCAAAAAGGCTGGGAGAAGTGGCGTAAAACTGGGGTAATCCGGGGAAAGAATGAACTGGACCGCTTTCGTCGCCCTCCTTGCCCTTGCCGGATCGGCCACGGCCGTTGCCGAGCCGCTGCAATTCAATCGGGATATCCGTCCGATTCTCTCGGAGAATTGCTTCTCCTGTCATGGCTTTGACCGGAAGGAGCGAAAGGCCAAGCTGCGTCTCGATGTTCCGGAAGGTGCCTTCCGGAAAGGGGATTCCGGATCAGCTGCAATCGTACCCGGCAGGCTGGAAGAGAGCCTTGTCTGGGAATTGATCAATACCACTGATCCGGATGAGATCATGCCTCCTCCCGGGTCGCACAAGAAACTTGAGCCCTCCGAAAAGGCCCTCCTGAAGAGATGGATAGAGGAAGGCGCGTCCTATCAGAAGCACTGGGCCTTCGAGGCCCCGGTCAAGGCTGCGGGAAATGGTATCGATCATTTCATCCGTGCAAAGCTGCCGGAGCAGGGACTCAAGCCGTCCCCGGAGGCCGACAGGCCAACTCTCATCCGGCGGGTCAGCATCGCTCTCACGGGGCTGCCTCCCGCAATTGCCGAGGTGGACGCTTATCTTGCGGACCGGGAACCGGGCGCCTACGAGCGGATGCTGGAGCGCTATCTTGCGTCCCGCCACTTCGGGGAGGAGATGGCGCGTCACTGGCTCGATGTGGCTCGCTATGGAGACACGCATGGAATGCACCTGGACAACGAGCGGCAGATGTTTGCCTTTCGTGACTGGGTGGTGAATGCGTTCAACCGTAATCAGCCTTACGATCAGTTCACCATCGAGCAGCTGGCTGGGGACCTGTTGCCCGAACCAACCAATTCACAGCTGGTGGCGACCGGTTTCAACCGCTGCAACGTCACCACCGGGGAGGGAGGAAGCATCTCGAAGGAGTGGATCCACCGCTATGCGGTCGAGAGGGCGAGCACGACGGCGCAGGCATGGCTGGGGCTTTCGGCTGGCTGCGCGGTTTGCCACGACCACAAGTATGACCCGATCACGATGAAGGATTTTTACTCGTTGTATGCCTTCTTCTACTCGGCGGCCGATCCCGCCATGGATGGCAATCGACTGCTTACCCAGCCGGTTGTGAAGGTGGAGCCCGCCGACGCGAAGAAGAAGTTGGAGGACCTCGCCCGGCGCGCGGCTGCGGTTAATGCGGAGATGGACAGGATTGCAGGGACCATCGTCTACCGGGATCCCGCTGATCAGGATCCGAGGCCACCCGTAAGCGAGACCGAAAGCGTCTGGTTTGAGGACTCCTTTCCGACAGGTGCCAAGGTAAGCACTTCCGAGACCAAGCTCGAGTTCGTCTCCAAGCCGGTTGCGAGCGGGCAGAAGGCACTCAAGGTCAGGGGCTCTGCGATGGCTCAGGTGTTTTACGAAAGCGGTGCCGCTGATCTCGTCGTTCCGGCGGGAGGAACGTTTTTTCTGCACGTTTTCAATGATCCGGACGACCCGGCGGAGGAAGTGATGATTCAGTTCAATACCGGCAAGTGGATGCACCGGGCGATCTGGGGCAAGGACCTCATTCCGTGGGGCAAGGCGGGAACGGGCGAGCGCTTTCCGGCGGGCGGATTGCCGGAGGCCGGCAAGTGGGTGAAACTTGAGTTCGAGGCGGACAAGGTCGGTCTCACACCGGGTGCGAAGGTCAAGGGGCTTGCCTTCACGGTCCACGGTGGAACGGTGCATTTCGACAGGATGGGAGTCGTGGGACGAAGCGATCCCGGTAGTGATCCAGCGAGAAGTTTCTCTGCCTGGAAGAAATCCCTCCCCAAGAACGAGGAGGAGGCTCTTCCAAGGGACGTGGCTGCCCAGCAGCGTCACTACCTGGCCCGGGTGCATGCCGGCACGCGGGAAAGGTTTGCTCCGTTGCGGAACAGGCTGGAAACCATCTCCAGGGAGCGCGCAGCACTCGGAGCCGCTGCACCCTCAACCTTCATCTTCAGGGATCTGCCCAAGCCTCGGCAGAGTTTTGTCATGATTCGCGGTCAATATGATACGCCTGGCGAACCAGTCATACCCGATACCCCGGAGATCCTGCCGCCGCTCCAGAAGGCTGGTGAGCGGGGTAACCGTCTCGACCTCGCCCGCTGGGTCGTATCTTCCGAGAACCCGCTCACGGCCCGCGTGGCGGTAAACCGGTTCTGGCAGCAGCTGTTCGGATTGGGTCTGGTGGAGAGCAGTCACGATTTTGGCACGCAGGGAACACTGCCGACACACCCGGACCTCCTCGACCTGTCTCTTATACACATCTCCGAGCCCACGAGACCGTACTAG
>CAWWCX010000551.1:0-2791 GCA_963935445.1 uncultured Roseibacillus sp. | reverse complement strand
CGCTGTAAAGCTCGGCGACGTTATCGGTGTCCTGATCTGCGCGGTAGACGACGGTAGCTCCGTCCGGGCTGATCAGGAAATCTTGCACAGCGCCTCCTGGGGGGAGGGGACCACTGAGCTTGGTGGTGGTTCCGCCGCCGATGGGGACGCTGTAAAGCTCGTAGACGTTATCGGTGTCCTGATCTGCGCGGTAGACGACGGTGGCACCGTCCGGGCTGAGCTGGTAACTGAGTACATCGCCTACGACGGCCCGGTTTTCGCTGAGTTGTTGCCGGTAGGGCTCCTGGGCGAATGTGCCGGGAGTGGTGGCAAGGAGGGCAAGGAGGGCAGGCAGGAGGGGCTTCATGGGACCAAGAACAGGTCCTTCTTCTCTGGAATCCCTGCCCGGAACGCCAGTATATTCTGGTTCGGCCGGGGGACGTCCCCCCTTATTCCTCCTCCGGAGGGTCCGGGCGTCCAATCGTCCTTGCCGAAGGGCGGATTTCCGGACATTAACCTGCCCATGATACGTCAGACTTTGAGATTGCTCGGGGCGGCCCTTCCGCTGCTGCTCGTGGTGTCCGCCGGGGCGGAAGAGAACACCACGAATGGCCCGGCGGTGACTCCCCAGCCGCGGGTGGAGGAGTGGTGGTTCAAGCGCCACGCGGAGAAGATCGGGGCCATGAAGGAGGGAGAGTATGAGCTCCTCATGGTGGGGGACTCGATCACCCACAATTTCGAGAGCATCGGGGAGAAGGTCTGGAAGAAGTACTTCGAGCCGCTCAAGGCGCTCAACCTGGGCTTCGGGGGAGACCGCACGAACCACGTGCTGTGGCGCCTCGGCCACCTGCCCAAGCCCAAGGCGCCACCCAAGGCCGCGGTGGTGATGATCGGGACGAACAACATCTGCTGGGGCAGTGACAAGCCGCGGGAGGCGGCGGACGGGGTGAAGGCCATCGCCTCCAGCCTGCAGGCGCTTTACCCGGAGGCGAAGATCCTGGTGCTTGGGGTCTTTCCGCGCCGCCGGGAGCTCTCCCACCCCCACCGCAAGCAGATCATCGAGTTGAATTCCTACCTCCCGGAGCTCCTGAAGGATCTCAAGAATGTGAAGTTCCTCGATATTGGTGCCAGTTTCCTTGACGAAAAAGGGCACCTCTCGAAGGAGATGATGCCGGACACGACCCACCCGAGCGAGAAGGGTCACGAGGTCTGGGCGCAGGCGATCGAGGGGGAGTTGAAGGCCATGCTCGGCCGTTAGGCAGGCCGGGGTCACCCGAAAGCGGGTTGCTTGGCTCTTGCTCCCGGGGAGCTGCGGCCTGTAATGGGAGCCTCCGGTGCAACCCGGAGCCTCCACATGAAATTACGTTTCCTTCCTTTCCTTCTCGGGGCCGCGGTCCTGTCCGCGGCCGTCTTGCACGGTGAAGAGTTGCGCTGGCCCTCGTGGCGTGGGGCGGCGGATGCCGGGTCGACGGCCAAGGGGAGTTATCCGGCGAAGCTGGATGAGGATCACCTCGTCTGGCAGGCGGAGCTTCCGGGGCGCGGGTGCTCGACCCCTGTCGTGTGGGATGACCTCATCATCCTGACTGCCGCGAACGAGGGGGAGGATGCGGTGCTGGCCTTCGACTGGAAGGGGAAGAAGACCTGGGAGGCGACCCTGGGCAAGATGCGCAAGGGCAAGCACCGGAACGGGTCGAGCAGCAACCCCTCGGCAGTGACCGACGGCACGCACGTCTTCGCGTATTTCAAGAGTGGCAACCTGGGGGCCCTCGACATGAAGGGCAAGGTCCTCTGGAAGCACAACCTGCAGGAGCGCTTCGGGCGCGACACGCTTTACTGGGACATCGGAACCTCCCCGGTAATTACCCGGGACCATGTGGTCCTCGCGGTCATGAATGACCGCAAGGGATTCCTAGTGGCCTTTGACAAGGCCACCGGTGAGGAGGCCTGGAAGGTGGACCGGACTTACGAAACCCCGGTGGAAGGGGATCACAGTTATGCCACCCCTCATGTCGTGGAGCAGGATGGCCGGCAGGTTCTGGTGGTGTGGGGTGCGGAGCGGGTGACCACCCACGAGGCGGCGACCGGCAAGCTCCTCTCCGAGTGCGCGGGATTCAATCCGCAGAAGCGTAACAACTGGGTGGTGGTGGCTTCCTCGGTGATCGTGGGCGATCTTGTGATCGTGCCCTATGGCCGTGGAAAGTGCCTGGCCGGGGTCAAGCTGGGCGGAACCGGCGATGTGACCGGGACCCACCGGGTGTGGGAGCGGGTCGACAACAAGGGTTGCTTCGTTCCCACGCCGGCGGTGCACGACGGCAAGCTTTACATCCTCGGGGACCGGGGGGAGGTGCGTTGCCTCGATCCCGCCACGGGCAACACCGTCTGGGAAGGCAAGCTGCCCCGGGCGGCGCAGAGTTACTATTCGTCCCCGACCATCGCCGATGGGAAGGTCTATGTCGGCCGGGAGGATGGGAAGCTCTTCGTGGCGGAGTTGAACGAGGGCTTGAAGATTCTTTTCGAGCGCGATTTCGGGAAGCGGATCGTGGCCTCGCCGGTACCGGTGGGCGACCGGATTCTCCTGCGCAACGACACGCACCTGATGTGTTTCGCGGGGAAGTAGTTCGCGGTTTTCGGTGAGCGGTAACGCGTGCGTGGAGGGTTCAGAGCGGTGATTCGTCTTGTTCTGCTTGGTGTTCTGTTTGCCGCGGGCCCGGTGCCCGGGCATGAGGTGAAGCCTCTCACGGAGGCGGAGTGTGAGGAGTACAAGCTCGACCCGGCCTTCTACAGGAAGGGGACGTGGGTGCAGGGCATTCTC
>CAWWCX010000550.1:0-2802 GCA_963935445.1 uncultured Roseibacillus sp. | reverse complement strand
TCCACGCGGCCTGGGCACGAGCCGGTTCAAGGAGCATGGTATTGGCCTCGTGAGGCGTGAAGAGTGGAAAAACGAGGGGGGTGATGATAGCCGCAAAAATGGCCACGACCCACATCTTGCGAGCCAAAAGGGTGGCAACGGTCAGTCTGAAAAGATCCATGGCGAGGCAGGTATCAGTTGAGCCGATCCTTGAAGTCGGCCCAGGTGAGGGCTCCGTCTCCACCGAGGAAGATTTTTCCGTCGCTGATGAGCAGGGCGCTCGGCATGGACATGGAGTCAAAGTCCGGGTGGCAGGAGATGATGCGAAGGGCCCGGTCCCTGGTGGCCTCCCAGCGCTCGCGGATTGCCTCGCGGGCGGGGGTGTCCAGCCCGGTGAACGGTTCGTCGTAAAGGAGGAGATTCGGCTCCTGTTCGCGAAGGCGGAATTCAGCCACCACGAGGCCGACTTTCTTCCTGTTTCCGAAGGACAGCTGCCCGAATTCCTTCCGCGCATCCAGTTCGAGCTGCTCGGCAAGGTGGAAGGCCTCCTGGCGTCTGTCGGCTGGGATCAGGGCCTTGAAAATAGATTGAGGTTTGAGCTCGCGGTCGAAAAAGAATTCATCGCCGATGAACTGGCAGTGCCCCCGGGTTTCAAAGTTTCCCGCGACTGTCTTGATGAGACCGGCAATGGTCTTGAGCAGGGTGGTTTTTCCGCGCCCGTTCCGGGCCAGGAGATAGTGGGTTCCATTTTCAAGTGGAATGTCCTCGCTGACTTCGGCGAGGAGGGATCGGTATCCGATTCCCAGGCCCTGCGAAAGTTTCACCGAAGCCTGGGGGTGGGAAATTCGGGAAGACATCTCGCGGAAGGGGAAGTGGACGGCTCGTTCAACTCCGGCAAGCTCAGGCCACCGGGGGGCGGGAGGCGCCCTTTGGCAGGTAATCAGGCGGCCCACGTATTTAAGCAAAGTTACGCAACTCCCGCAAGGGCTGGAATATGAAGACCGAGGCCTTTTTTGATGCGAATGCCGGGCAATGGCTCCGGTCACTGCGCCTCAGGCTGCCGGGACTGGGGGGCGGGCTGGTCGTAGTGCATGGTGTCCGGGGCCACCGCGCCACCGGACATGATAAAGGCCATTGCCTCGTCGAGAGTCCAATCCGTCGAAGTAACCTGATCGAGGGGAACGATTTCCAGGTAGCCGGATGTAGGGTTGGGAGTGGTTGGGACGTAGACTGCGGCAAGCTCCCGGCCGGAACTGGAATCGGTCAGGACCCGGGTGACGAGTCCCACCGTTTTCATCTCGGGAGATGGGAAATCGATAAGGACGACCCGCCGCAGGCCGCTCCCCGGTTGTTCCTGCAGGACCGTGACAAGTTTTTTCACCGCTCCGTAGACGCTGTTGACGATGGGAATCTTATCGAGGATGGCTTCGAAGAAGGCGAGGACGCGGCGCCCCACGACGACAGTGGTGAGGCGTCCAATGAGATACAGGACAGCAACTACCAGAATAATGGCGAAAATGTTGGTGAAGAGAGGGCTCTCGAGAATGGCCTTGATCTGTCTGGGCCACCCTTCCACGGCTGCGAGCCACTGAATGGCGGGAGCGCCCGCCTGGGCCAGTAGATTGAACAGGAAGCGCAGGACGAGCCAGGTCACCCAGAGCGGAATGATCGTAAGGAGCCCGGCCAGGATATAGCGCCGCGTGTTCATCTGGAACATAAGATGCGCCAAACGGATGCGGAAGAAACGAAAAAGCCTCTGCAGGGATGGGGCCCTGCCGGAGGGAGGGGAGCTTGGCCGGTGAAGTTGTTGGCCCCGTGGGAATGGATGGAGCGCCGTCCTAGTCCCCGGCAGGCTGCTGGGAAGGCTCAGGGGCGCCTCCTTCGGGCTGACCGGGAAAGCCAGGGATCGCGGGGGCATTCGCCGGGATACGCTGGCGCTTTTTGAAGGTCGCTTCGTCGGCGCGGTTGAGGATGAGGGTTTCCCCATTCCTGCTGAAGGTCAGCCGGTCTCCTTCCACGATGAACTCCGCGTTCTCCACCTTTCCGCCGTTTGTGATCTCGACCTCGAGGGTGCTGGCCGCTGCGTTGACCGACTTGACGGCATAGGTGCTGGGTTGGGGAACTCCCGCGAAATGTGTGACGATCCTTCCCTGCGCGAGGACCTGCAGTGTCATGGACGAGAGAATGGGGTCCATCAAGGCCTTGGCAGCGGCGAGGCCCTCGGGGTTGCCCGTTATGGTCTCATCGAGGGTCTTTTTCGTGGCATCCGCATCCGGAACCCAGTAGCCGAAGATCTTGTCCTCGAGGCTGGTCGAGCCGCCATCGCCTTGTTCGATCGGCTCTTCGATGGCCGGGCTGCCGCCGCTGTCAGAGTCTTTGCCGTTGTCTGTACTGTCCGCCCCGGCACCCGGTTCCTCCTTGTCCCCACAACCCACCGCCACCAGAGCCATGCCCACGGCAGCAACTACCGGTCCACTGAAACGCAGAATCTTCTTCATCGCGGGGAGGAGGTTAGGAGTCAGGTGGAGGCGCCGGCCAGTATAAACCTTTCATGGCTCCTGCCATGTGGGAATCTGCCGGGGAGGGGGATCGTTTTGCTAGCATCGAATTTCAATTCAGGGCAGGTTTCCGCCCCATGAACCCGTCCCGCCTGCGTGCTATTTTCGTTCTTCTCCTCTGCAGCCTGGCCCCGTGCCAGGCCGCTCAGCCGGATGCAAACAAGGGAGACTGGCCATGGTGGCGGGGACCGAGTCGTGATGGCCACGCCGATCCTTCCCAGAAGATTCCGGCTTCCCTCGATCCTGCGAAACACACGGTGTGGGA
>CAWWCX010000549.1:0-2809 GCA_963935445.1 uncultured Roseibacillus sp. | reverse complement strand
ACTGCATATCGTCGGCAGCGTCAGATGTGTATAAGAGACAGGTGTGGACACGGGCTGACTTTTGAGGTGATCCGGCGGCGGCTCGCCGATCGTGGGGGAGGCCTGGCGCGGGTGGATGGAGTGCCGCGCCTGGTGGAAGGGCTCGCCATGCCCGACCCGGCAGTCGAGTTCGCGCTGTCCTTCTACAACTCGATGACGACCTGGGTTGACCTCGACCAGTTCCTTTCCCTGCTGGACTTGTCGCGGACGGATATTCTCGAAGGAGAAGACGAGAAACTTTCGATGGCGGTCAGGGGACTGGCCGGGCGGATGCCAACCTACCTCACCATCAAGGATGTCAAGAAGCGCTGGGGGCACGGACAGGAAGCGGTTTTCCCGGTCTCTCAGGTCGAGAAACTCTGGGGGGATCTTACGACCCTGCCGGAGGCGAACTGCGGGTTCTTCGTGGTCGACCGCCAGCGGGGCCAGCAGCTCAAGGATCCGGCCGAACTTGACGGCTGGTGGACCAGCTCTGCCGACTACGTGCGCGGGTTGTGCGAGTGGGAATAAGGGTCCTTACTTCAACTCCGGGATGGGATCCCCGGGCTTGATCTCCTCCCCCTGCCAGACGGTCCTCCCGGTATCCCGGTCGTAGGTGAGGATCCGGGCGGCAGAGCGCGGGGCCGGCTTGCGGTTTTGCCGGGGGATCCACTTGGCGAGCTCATCGGCCCGCGCTCGAATGGAGGGACTGGGCTTGTTCCGGGTGGGAGAGAGGAGGTTGTTCCACTCGTGGGGGTCCTGCTTCATGTCGTAGAGCTCTTCCGAACCATCCGCGTAACGGATGTAGCGCCAGTTCTCGGTCCGGATTCCATGATTGTCGTGATTGTGGGTGGTAATTGCCGGCCACTTGCGGGGGGCGGAGGCCTCCCGGAGTTGAGGAAGCAGGGAGTGGCCTTCCAGCGATTTGTTGGCGGGGAAATCAAGCAGCTCAAGAAGGGTGGGATAGATGTCGAGCAACTCAGCGGGCTTGTCGCACACCTGCCCGCCCTTTACCCCGGGGCCGGCGAAAATGAGGGGAACGCGGGTGCCGTCATCCCACAGGGTATTCTTCCCGGTGATTTCCTTTTCCCCGATGTGAAAGCCGTGATCGGACCAGAGCACAACGATGGTATTTTCATCGAGGCCGGTCTCCCTGAGGGTGTCGAGGAGGCGCTGCACCTGGGCATCGATGAAGGTGGTGCAGGCCAGGTAGGAACGGGTCAGGTTCTCCCACTCCCCGGCGTCCTTGAGGAACTTGAGTCGTGGTTCGGGCAGTTTCCAGTGGAGGTGCCATGAGAAACGGGGCGTGTCAGAGCGGTCGCCGGGGTGCACGGGGGGAAGCTTGAGTTGGTCGAGGGGATGAAGGTCCATCCATTTTCTGGTGGCATAGCATGGGACGTGGGGGAGGAAGAACCCGGCGGCAAGGAAGAAGGGCTTCCCGGAAGCCTTGGCACCCTCCCGCTTGGACCGGGCCTGGCGCTTGAGAAAGTCGACCGCCCAGCTCGCAACCTGATAGTCCCCCTTGTCCTCGTCCTTATGGGGAAAGAGCCCCCAGTCGACGAGCCGGTGGGGCTGCGGGGTGTTGACAAGTTTCTTGGGAGGAAACGGCCTGCCGGAGGCCCCGGGGCCCACTTCCTGCCACTCGATATGTCGGCCTTTAATCGAACGGCCCGACCCGCCATGGTAGATCTTTCCGGTCATGGCGGTGTGGTAGCCGCCATGTTGGACAAAGTATTGGGGGAGGGTAACTACCCCGGCGAACTCCGGCAGGGTCCGGAACCAGGGGGCGAGGCCGTAGATGCCTGTGGTGCTCGGGCGCAGTCCGGTCATGACGCTTGTCCGGGAGGGATTGCACAGGGGCGACTGGCAGTGGGCGTTGGTGAACAGCGTGCCACGCCTTGCCAGAGTGTCGATTGCTGGCGTTCGGGCCTGGGGGTGACCTCCGAGGCATCCAATCCAGTCGTTCTGGTCGTCGATCGCGATCATGAGGACGTTGGGACGGGAGGCCCCCACTGCGAGGAGCGGCAGGCAGGCGGCAAGGGTGATGAGGAAGGTTTTCATGCGGGGGATCAGTTCAGTTTGGTGTCGAGCTTTTCAAGGAGACCGGTGACCAGCTCAGGCTGGCGTTCCGCAATGTTTTTGATTTCGCCGGGGTCGTCCCGGTGGTCGTAGAGCTCGAGGTGGGAGAGCTTGCCGCCCCGGGAGTGGCGGATGAGGCGGTAGCGGTCCGTGCGAATGGTCTCAGCGCCCCCCTTGTAGGACACGGCCGAGCCCCCGGGACGGCTCGCCCGGCCGAGCAGGGGAAGAAGGGATTGCCCCCGGAGCCCGGCGGGCTTGGGGAGGCCGGTGAGTTCGCAGAGCGTGGGATAGATGTCGATCGTTTCGATCACCGAGGGGCAGGACCGTCCAGGCTGTTCGATCCGGGGGCTTACGAGGATCAGGGGAGAGCGCAGCGATTCCTCGAACAGCGAGTGCTTGCCCCAGATCGCGTGTTCCCCGAGATGCCAGCCATGGTCGCCCCAGAGGACAATGATGGTGTCCTTCGCCGCGGCGGTCTTTTCCAGCGCGGCGAGGAGTCGTCCCACGAGGGCATCGGCATAGGAGACGCAACCTGCATAATGCTTGCGCACGAGGGTGGCGAATTCCGTATCGTTCCTGGGATCCCGCTTCCACCGGTTGTATTTCATGAACTCACCGCTCCCGTGCCAGGTGGTTCTGCCTTGGGGCTTGCCGGGGTGGGGGATCTTGCTGTCTCTTATACACATCTGACGCTGCCGACGATATGCAGTGT
>CAWWCX010000548.1:0-2812 GCA_963935445.1 uncultured Roseibacillus sp. | reverse complement strand
CACACTGCATATCGTCGGCAGCGTCAGATGTGTATAAGAGACAGGCACACTCTCCCACGAGAGAACGACACTCCCGCTGTTCCAGCTCTCACCGAGGCGAATACTCTCCACCCCAAGGTCGTCCTTGACCTCATAGGCGTTCGGATAAACCAGAACCGACCGGAGTCTCCCGAAGTGCTGGTAGCCACTTGCGAGAAGAAGGACACCGGCCTGCGCACCGATGATCAGTTGCATTTCCGGCGTCACTTCCTCCAGTTGACCACAAGGCTCGAAGCCTACCTCGTGCAGGAACACCTGGAGAACCCCATCCAACCTGCGCCGGATATCCTCCGGCATGCGTGCATACAGCGGTACATGCTCACGAAGGAGGGCTCGCTCCGTATCTCCCAGGCGAACTGCCCTCACTTCGCCCCGACCACGATTACGCAGCATACGGTGCAAGGTTCCTGCGAGGAGCACCACCGCCAGCATCGCAAGAATGACAAGAACAGCCTTCATGGGCGCGAGCCTGCGTTCCAGGACAGGAGATCATCGTAGGCAACCCCACGGCCCCCGAACAGGTCCAACGCACTTCCCACCGTCACATCGACAGCTCCTCCACTCTTCTGCTCGACCACCCGGAGATCATCAAGGGTCGCCACCCCACCGGCGTAGGTAAGGGGCTTCCCCTGCCAGGAACCAAGTAAAGCGACCAGTTCCTCGTCCACTCCTTCACACTTCCCCTCCACGTCGGCGGCATGGATCAGGAACTCTGCGCACCGCCCCGCCAACTCGTCCAGGACCTCCAGGCCAACATGAAGATTCGTCAGCGTCTGCCAGCGGTTCATTGCAACTATCCATCCCTCTCTGGACCGGCGGCAACTCAGATCGATGACAATCCGCTCCACACCCACCTCGGAAGCGAGCGCCTCCAGGCGCTGAGGCAGGAAGTTTGCCTCCTCGTCGAACAGCCACGAAGTCACAATGACATGGCTTGCGCCGGCCTCCAGCCAGTTCGCGGCATTCCGGACCGTTATTCCACCTCCGACCTGCAGCCCCCCGGGCCACCCCGCGAGAGCGTCCCGGGCCGCATCCTCATTTCCCGGTCCAAGCATGATGACATGGCCCCCGTGCAGCCCGTCGGCCCGAAATTTCTCCGCAAACCACCCAGCCTCCCTCTCAGAAACGAAATTTTCGCGTGGGCCCGGTCCGTGGTCCCTGAGCGAGCTACCTACAATTTGCTTCACCTTGCCTTCATGCAGGTCGATGCAGGGGCGAAAATTGGTCATGGTCAGCGCGGGAAATTGAGCATTTATTGGCTGAAAGCCAATCCGCAATGCGCGTTTCCATCATCTTGCTTGTTTTCCACGCCCTGCACCTCGCTGCTGGCCTCGGTAAAGAACTCTCGCCACCACCGAACCCCGGCCAGGCGCCCGAGGGGATGACCTGGATCCCGGGAGGCACCTACAACAGGGGCTGTGACCACAAGTTCGATGCCACTCGTGCAGAGTATCCTGAAGAGCGGCCCGTCCACTCCGTCACCGTCGATGGTTTCTGGATGGACATTACCGAGGTCACGAACCGGGAGTTCATGGCCTTCACCAAGGCGACCGGCTACAAGACCCAGGCCGAACGAGGGTGGGACCCCAAGGATTTCCCGGCCGCTCCCCCGGACCAGCTCAAGGGTGGCGCCCTCATTTTCGTCCCCCCGCCCAAGGAGGTGCAGCTCTTCCGGCCAGGGGCAGAGTGGCAATGGTGGCAATTTGTGCGGGGTGCCAACTGGCGCTGCCCCGGGGGGCCCAAAAGCTCCATCCAAGACAAGATGGACCATCCGGTCGTCTGCATTACTCACGAAGACGCCCTCGCCTACTGCAAGTGGATCGGCAAACGCCTGCCCACCGAGGCCGAGTGGGAGCGCGCGGCCAGGGGAGGACTCAAGGACAAGCTCTTCATGTGGGGCGACGAAGCCCGTCCGGGGGGGAAGTGGCAGGCCAACGTCTTCCAGGGAGTATTTCCAAACAATAACACTGCTGAGGACGGATTTTCCGGCACCGCTCCCGTCAGGTCATTCCCACCCAACGGCTACGGACTCTATGACATGGCGGGCAATGTTTGGGAGCACTGTTCCGACCTCTACCGTCCCGACTACTTCAAGGATTTCGTCAAGCTGCCGGAACCCAAGGTCAACCCCCGGGGGCCGAGCAAACCACTCAGCCAGCCCATGGTCCAGCAATGGCTTCAATCGAAAAACTATCCGGACGAGAAGCCATTTCACCGCCTTGCCTGGCTCTGGGTGACCAAGGGTGGATCCCACCTGTGCCACCACACCTACTGCCTGCGCTACCGCCCTGCTGCCCGGCACTATTCCGAGTCACTCTCCCCTACCAACCATACCGGGTTCCGTTGCGTTCGCTCGAACTGACACCACGAACTCCTCACCGTTCAACCGTGTCCTGGCTCCAGTCGCACACTTTCCACCATCGCGAATTCGCCGACCTGGACGCGCTGTGCGCGGCCAAGAAACAGGCGAACCTCCGTATCTCTCTCTGCATCCCCACCCTCAACGAGGAAAAAACGATTGGAACCGAGATCGCCGTCCTCAAGGGCGAGCTGATGGATCGTTTTCCTCTCCTCGATGAGATTGCCGTAATCGATTCCGGATCCACGGACCGGACAAGGGAGAGAACGAAGACAAGTGGCGCTGATTTCCACTACTCGGGGGACATTCTTCCAACCCAGGGCTTCAAGCGCGGCAAGGGTGAGAACCTCTGGAAAGCAGTCTACCAGCTGCAGGGGGATGTCATCTGCTATGTGGACGCCGACATTACCAACA
>CAWWCX010000547.1:0-2813 GCA_963935445.1 uncultured Roseibacillus sp. | reverse complement strand
TAGTACGGTCTCGTGGGCTCGGAGATGTGTATAAGAGACAGGTCCCAGGGGGGGGTGAAGCCGATTGCGAGGAGCTTTCTCCAGAAGGCGAAAAAACGGGCCAGATCTCTAACCAGGAGAAAATAATGCGATGACCCGCGAAGGATTGATTCTGAAAATTGACTGCCCTGATGGGCCCGGCCTCGTGGCCAGGATTGCGGGTTATGTCGCTGATCACCAGGGCAACCTCGTGGAGTTCAATCAGTTCACCGACACGGCAAACGAACGTTTTTTCGCCCGGCTTGAAATTGAAACCTCCGGCCTGGACGTGGAGACGGACGATTTTGTCAGTGGCTTTGGAACTCTCGGGCGGGCCCTTGGTGCGAGATGGCATTTCCGGCGCCTTCCCTACCGGATGCGGACGGCGATTCTGGTGACCCGTACGGATCACTGCCTGAACGAGATTCTCTGGCGTGCCCGCCTGGGAGAAGTTCCGGTGGAAATCACCTCGATCATAGGAAATCGGGACGACTGCCGCGGCATCGCAGAGAAGTCCGGCCTGCCCTTTCATCATGTCGCAATCGGTGAGGACAGGGAGGAGGGTTTCCGGGGTGTGGAGGCGATCCTGCAGAAGGAGTCGGTCGAACTGGTTGTGCTCGCCCGGTTCATGCAGATCGTTCCCGACTGGCTCTGTCAGTCCTATGCGGGGCGGATGATCAACATCCACCATAGTTTCCTGCCGGCCTTCGTTGGCGCCAATCCCTACCGGAAAGCCTATGAGCGGGGCGTGAAGTTAATCGGTGCCACATGTCACTATGTGACCGGTGACCTGGATGCAGGGCCCATTATTGAACAGGAAGTAGAGCGAGTACAGCACTACCACTCTGTCCAGGACCTCATCAGGCTCGGACGGGACTGTGAGCGCTCGGCTCTTGCCAAGGGCATCCGTTACCATGTGCATGATCGCATCATTCTTGACGGTAACCGGGCGATTGTTTTTCCGGACTGAATACCTGCGCCACAGGGTGCAACGTAGCGAAAGACAGAGTCCGCGCCCTGCAGGGAGCTCTCAGTGCGGGATGGAAATTTGCAGGACGGAGGCCTTGGTGACCGCTTCCAGCGGATCGCTTCCCCGGGGAAGGAGGAGGGAGCATCCAGCACCGAATCGCCGGCCATCCACTGAGTGGAGCTCTCCGTCCAGCACGGTGACAATCGAGAAGCGGTCGGGGTCCGGATTTCCCAGCGCTGCGGCCTCTTTGAGATTGATTTGTTCGACAAGAAAGAAGTCGCACCTGGCGAGAGTGTTGCCCTCGGGGGTGTCCATTGCGGGTTCGAAGTCCTGAAAGTCGATGCACGCCAAGGACTCCGCGACATGGAGGTCGCGAGGGGTTCCGTCCAGGCCTGTCCGGTTCCAGTCGAAAACCCGGTAGGTAGTATCCGAGTTCTGCTGGATTTCGTGGATGAGCAGCCCTGCGCCAATGGCATGGAGCCGTCCAGAGGGGATGAAGATGGACTCGCCGGTCCGGGGTTGCACGGTGTGAACGACCTGATCGAGAGTGCCTTCTTCAAGGGCTGCTTCGAATCGCTCGCGGGTAACCCCGTTCCTGAGGCCCAGGTGGAGCTTTGCCCCCGGGGAGGCCCCGGCGATATACCACATCTCTGTTTTCGGATCGCCCCCGAGCTTGGATGCGACATCAGCGGGCGGATGTACCTGGATCGAGAGGTCGTCCCGCGCATCGAGGACCTTGATGAGAAGGGGAAAGCGTTCGCCCCGGAGACCCGGGCCGAAGAGTTCTTCCCGATGGCGGGTCCAGAGATCGTGAAGGGTAGTGCCCGCCAGGGTGCCGCCCTTGACGACGGATTGCTCGTCGCGGCGATCGACAATCTCCCAGGATTCCCCATAGGGCCTTTCATCGGGCAGCTCCCGGCCGTAGGCGTGCTCCAGCGCTCTGCCGCCCCACACCCTGGTCATGTAAAGCGGTTCGAAGATAATCGGCGGCACGTCATGGTAATGAACACACGGCATCAGAGTTGCCAAGGCACAAGAACAGGCAGCGCTGGCAGATTTGATGCCGGATGCCCGTCGGGGGAAGGGCGACCATCAGGAATATTTACGAGAACCTCTCCTCCAGATCCTCAACGACCTTCTTCAACCGGAGCCCGAGGGGGCCGGCAAGGGCAGACAGGTAGCCCGCCTCCGTATCGATTGCAGGCAGTGTCGGAAGGGTATAGAGGGAAATTGCCTGCTCGGCGGCCCGCTCGGTGGTCGCCTGGAAGGCTGCTGGGGTGTCCCACAGGATGTCTTCGAAGAGCTCTGGAAGGTAGCGTTGCATGGCGAGCAGGTGGTGACCGCCTTCAGGGGTGGGGCCGAGGACGGCATCATGCCTGTCGTTGAGCTGAGCGAAGGCGGCATGCACCCAGCGGCTGGAAATCTCAATGCAGTCGCCTCCGATCAAGGCCACCTCCCGGGCCCCCTCTTGAAAGGCCTGCCTTGTCGCCCGGCTCAGACGAGCCCCGAGCTCGCCCGGTCCCTGTGCTGCAAAACTAATCTGTTCGGGATCAAGGTCGATGGAGGGATTATCCATTACCTCGGGAAGAATCCAGAAGCGCACGGCTTCCTCGGCATCATCCGGGGAGTAGGCTATGCGAAGGTGGCAGCGCTCCAGCCCGCTGAGTTGCTGGAGGAGAATGCGCACCATGGCGCGGTAGATGATGGCGGCCCTTTCGCTCCCCACGCTCCTGCCCAGTCGGGTTTTGACCTGACCGGGGAGAGGTTCCCTGAGAAAGAGGATGAGGAGGCGCATGTCTCAACGAGGAGATTGTGGGTCAGAGAG
>CAWWCX010000546.1:0-2817 GCA_963935445.1 uncultured Roseibacillus sp. | reverse complement strand
GCAAATGGGGACGACGCCGACCAGGAGCAGGAAAACAACCTCGGAAAAGCTGAGCTCATCCTCGCCAAGAACCGGAACGGTCCTACCGGCAATGTGGAACTGACCTTCCTGAAGGAGCTGATGCGCTTCGAAACCAGGGCGCCGGAGCCAAATAGCTGAGACGCAGGGCCCATTGCCTTCCACCTTCTTTCTCTCCGGCCTTCCCCTTCCGGGATTCCTCATCACCACCCCGCCAAACCGGGAATTTTCCTCGCGGAGAACCCTTGTTTGATGGATTGTTCGGGACATCCGGGAGGGGTCCTGCTCTCCCGGAGCACCAGGCCCCACTCCCCGATCCTTGAACTCCAAGAGTTTTCTCATTCACATTCCGGTCTCGCTCATGCTTCTGCTGAGCGCGGGAGCATCCACTCCCTCCGACCTGGAATTTTTCGAGAAGAAGGTGAGGCCTCTGCTATCGCAGCATTGCTATGAGTGTCATTCGTCGGATTCAAGGGACCTGAAGGGTGGCCTGCGGCTCGATCACCGCCGCGGCGTGCTCGAGGGCGGACACACCGGCCCGGCCGTCATCCCGGGACGAGTGGGAAAGAGCCTTCTGATCCGGGCCATCCGGCACACCGACAAAGACCTCAGAATGCCTCCCCGGCAAAAGCTGAGGCCGGAAGATATCCAGATCCTTGAAAAGTGGGTGGCCCTCGGCGCTCCGGACCCGCGCGAGTCACCCGCCAGGCCAGGGGGTCAGAGCCGAGCCAGCATCGAGGCCGCAACAAACTACTGGGCCTTCCAACCGGTTGCAGAACCGGCCACCCCGGACGTCCGGGACCGCCACTGGCCGACTACCGGCATTGACCACTTCGTGCTGTCCGCCCTGGAGGCCAAGGGGATCAAACCGGTCAGAACCGCCGACAATGCCACGCTCCTGAGGCGAATATCCTATGACCTCATTGGCCTTCCTCCCACACCCCGGGAGGCCGAGACCTTCCTCAGGGAAGCGAGAGGAAACCGTCAGGAAGCAATCACGAACCTCGTTGACGAGCTTCTCTCGCGACCCGATTTCGGCGTCCGCTGGGCTAGGCACTGGCTGGACATCGCCCGTTACTCCGAGTCCACGGGTGGGGGACGCACCCTTCTCTTTGGCGAAGCCTGGCGCTACCGCGACTACGTAGTGAACGCGTTCAACAGTGACAAACCCTATGACCGCTTTGTCCGGGAACAGCTCGCCGGCGACCTCCTCGAGGGAGCTAGCCTTGCCGAGCAGCAGGAGGCCCTCATCGCAACCGCCTTTCTGCTCCTCGGCCCGACCAACTACGAACTGCAGGACAAGACCGTCCTCGAGATGGACATTGTCGACGAACAGCTGGACACCATGGGCAAGGCCTTCCTTGCTCTCACCATCGGGTGCGCACGCTGCCATGACCACAAGTTCGACCCGATCAGCACGGAGGACTATTATGGGCTCGCTGGAATCATGAAGAGTACAAAGGTTGTCATCCACAGCAATGTCTCAACATGGAACAAGCGCCCTCTCCCGGTTTCTGGAGAAGCCCTCGAAAAGTCCGAGGAACGAAAGAAGCGCATGAATTTCCTCCAGAAGGAGATTGCCACTCTGAAAAAGACCACGAGTCCCAAGAAACAGACCGCAATTCCTGTGACGGCCCTGCGGGGCCTCGTCGTCGACGACCTCGATGCAACCCTCAAGGGAGACTGGACCCGTTCAACTTCAAATGCAGGGTTCGTTGCAGAAAACTACATCCATGACGGCGCCTCGGAAAAGGGCCAGAAGGAGGTTGCCTACAGGGTCCGCATCCCCGGAGATGGCAAGTTTGAGGTCCGGGTGTCCTACACCGAGGGAACGAACCGGGACCGCAAGGTCCCCGTTCTCATTCGTCATGCCGATGGCGAGATCATCAGGCACATAGACCAGACGAAGGTCCCCCCTATTGATGGCAGCTTCATTTCACTCGGCACCTACGACTTTCTTGCGGGTGACTGGGAAGCCGTCACCATCTCCAACAAGGGCACAACCGCCCATGTGATTGCCGATGCCGTCCAGCTCATTCCCGCGGGGGAAGGCAGCAAGACGAGTATCCGGAGGACCGACCCGTCCGCGCAAGCGGCGTCTCCCGAACAGGGCGAGCAGAAAGAGCAGCTGGCGGCCTTCGAAAAGGAGCTCAGGGAGCTCAAGGCGAAACCGCCCCTCTCTCCACAGGTCATCGCTGCTGAGGAAGGAGAAACACCAGGGGACATTCATATCGCCGTCCGGGGAAATGTACACAACGTCGGCGAGAAAACCCCGCGAAGCTTCATCAGGATTCTTCAGAGCCGCCCCACCCCATCCTTCTCCAAAGGGCACAGCGGGCGAAAGGAGCTCGCCGACTGGATTGCCTCGCGCGACAACCCCCTCACCGCGAGGGTCTTCGTGAACCGGGTGTGGCACCACCTCTTTGGTCGCGGAATCGTGGGCAGTGTCGACAACTTCGGCCACATGGGCCAGTTGCCGTCGAATCCGGAACTCCTTGACCACCTTGCGACGCGCTTCATGAAGGAGGGCTGGTCCATGAAGAAACTTATCCGCGAAATAATGCTCTCCCGCGTCTACCAGTTGAGTTCGGAGCCGGAACACCCCCAGGAACAGGTGGATCTCGAGAACGTCCTCCACTGGCGCCAGAATCGCCGGCGCCTGCCGGCCGAGCCGATGAGGGATTCCATCCTCTTCATCAGCGGCACTCTGGATCCTGCCCTGGGAGGATCCACCATCAAACCTGGCACAAATACGGAGTATGGCTATGCCTTTGAGGGAAGCCGCCGGACGATCTACAC
>CAWWCX010000545.1:0-2818 GCA_963935445.1 uncultured Roseibacillus sp. | reverse complement strand
CCTTTGAATTTGAACCCAAGAAGGACGGCCTCTCCGGGTTCGATGTGTTCATGAAGGAGTTTTCTCCTGAAATGCAATTCGAGCTCGATGTGTTCTGGGTCAAAGTGGGCAACATAGAACCCGTGAGTCTCCTCAGGAAGCTCAAGGGTCGCGTTTCGCAGGTCCACCTCAAGGATCTCATGAAGGGCACGAAGGTCCCCAACTTCGGGGGCCTTCCCAAGGAAGCCTTCAAGGAACTCGGCAAGGGCATGATCAACATGGAGCCTATCATTGTTGCTGCCCGCGAGGCCGGGGTTTCACACTGCCACGTCGAGCAGGACCACAGTCCGGCCCCCCTCCAGAGCATCGTGGAGAGCATGCGTTACCTGAAGAGCCTGTAGCCCATCGGCAGCACCTGCCAGACTCCGGGGTCCACGGCACCAGCACTACTCCGGCACCTCATGCCTCCCGGCTTTCGGCCGGGCGTTCTTCCTCTCCCGGGTTTGTATCCGGGTCATCGTCGACCAGCTTGGAAGACCCGACCCCGAACATCGTAAGCGCCTCAAGGGTGGCGTGCATGGACGCCTTCAGCGGGAAGACACGCTCCTCCGGAACTAGTTGCACCTGCCCGATGGTTGCCGCCGGCACCGCGGGCAGGAAAACCGCAATGTTTCCATCTCCCAGCTCTTCAATTTCGAATCCAATCGCTCTCGAGTCCGATCCGTAGAGATCAACGAGAACCGGCCGGAACTTGCGCTCCTCCTCGTGTCCCAGGTACTGATGGACCAGCGTTCGCACGATGCTGTAGCCAGGAATGCGCTCCAGAAGGGACCGCTCTGCCCACCCACGCAGGACAGAACCCCAGCGGGTGCGCACCGCGACCCCGGTGAAGTAGCACAGCAGGATGACCGCAAGCAGCGCAATGCCTACAACCGAGTAGCGCATCACGGCCGAGTCAAAGGGCAGTTGCTCCACCACTGGAAGAAAAAGAGTCCTGAAGAGAGACACAACCTGCCACAGCACGAAGCCGATAATGCCGACAGGAACAACCACCAGCACTGCTCCCAGCGCGGTGGTCTTCAAGAAACCCAGCGGTCTTCCGTGCTTATCAGTTGCCATGTCCTATTTCTGCACGACGGCCACGATTCTCAAATTCCAAATGGGGGTTACTTCAGGCTGAGTCGGTAGCACACCGCTTCCCGGTCGTTTCGCAACAGAAGATATTCTCCCGCCACGCTCGGCGTGTTCCACGTCTTGCCCTCGAGAGCCTCCAGTCGGCCCAGCTCCCGGAATCCATCCCTGCTCACTTCAAGGAGGGAGACGTGCCCCGGCTCCGCCTGTACGAGCAGATGATCACCCACCAGCAGGTTCTGCCCGTAGCCGTAATAATCCCCCCGCCAGACCTGCTCTCCACTCCCGAGGCCCACACACGCCAACCTGGCCTCGCTCAACCCATACGCACAGCCATCCTTGATGCAGACATTGCTGAATTTTGTCTTCATCACTTTCTTCTTCCAGTTCACCTCCACCTTGAAGCCATCGCCATCCCGGGTGACACGCAGGACAGCGGCTCCCATCCCGTAGCTCGCCGTGACAAGGATCTCCTCCGGGCCAACCTGCTGGGCCTGCGCCGACTTGGGACGCGTTGCCGGCCAGCCCCAGCTCCAGAGAATCTTCCCGCTCTCGATCTCATGTCCGGTCACCGTGTTGTGGTTGACGCAGACGATTTGCCGGTGTCCGGCAAGTTCCAGAACCACCGGCGAGGCGTAGCTCGCAGCATCCTCACCAGCCGACCAGACGCGCTCTCCCTTCTTACGATCGTAGGCCAGCAACGTTGGACCAGGCTTCTTCCCTCCCGTCACGATCACGAGCTCTCCCTCGACCAGCGGGGAGGATGCCTTGCCATAAATAAGATTCTCGACGGCCTCTTCCCTGAGCACCTCCCGTCTCCAGACCCGCTGTCCGGTCACCAGATCAATGCAATTGAGAATGCCCGTCGCCCCCAGGGCATAGACCCGTCCATCAACGATCGTCGGGTTGGCCCGGGGGCCGTCTCCTCCCATGAACTCCGCGAAGCGCGCCTCTTCCTCCACTACCCAGAGAGGAGCGCCCGTCACCAGGTCATAGCAGGAAACCAGCTCCTTGCCGCCCCGTTGTTCCTGAGTAATCGCCCGGTAATTCACTACCGAGAAGCCGGACCATCCCGCTCCAATCTCACGGCGCCATAACTCCTCAGGGGGATGCGTCTCCCAGTCGGGATTGAGACGCACCTCCACTACTCCGTTGCGTTTTGGGCCCAGGAACTGTGGGAAATCGAGATAGAGGCTCTCGACCTTGCGCACTGGTTCACTGCCGGAGCCAGTGAGAGCCAGCAGCTTCTCATCAGGCTTCTTCACCCATCGCCAGGTCAGGCGGGGAACAGCGCCGCCGGTGAGGGACCCTTCCCATCGAATAGTCAGTAACAGGCCTGCCGCGAGAACAGCCAACGACAACACCCAGAGCCCGAGCAACCGGGCCGGACGCCCGGAAGGTTGCTCGGTGAAGAGGATATACCATAGCGGAAGCCCAACCAACCCCAGCAACACCGCCCACCCGGCGGTGACAAACTGGCGGCTTGTCTCTTCTCCCAGGTACAGGGCCACCACATGGCCACCTGCGACCACAACCAGAAGAAGAGGAATCCACCAGCGCATCTTGCGCCGTCTCTCTGCACCTGAGCTCACTTCCCGCTACTAGGTTTGTCAGTGGAGACCCTAATCAAGCTCGATTTCAGGCTCCGGCTCCGGCTCTGGCTCTGGCTCTGGCTCTGGCTCCGGCTCCGGCTCCGGCTCCGGCTCCG
>CAWWCX010000544.1:0-2820 GCA_963935445.1 uncultured Roseibacillus sp. | reverse complement strand
GGAGGGGCAATAATCCACCATCGCTCCCCTTCCGGGTGTTTTGGCGTGAACCGGGGCGGCGGGGGCGTATGCTCGCGCCGGCATGTTTGAGGTGCGCGACAGACCGCAAATGGTGGAGAGGGCTCTCCTCGTTCGCATCTGTTTCGACAAGCGCGAGGAGGAGGAGTCACGAAGCCTTCTAGGCGAGCTTGGTGAGCTGGTCAGCACGCTCGGGATCGGGGTGGTGGGTACGGAGCTCGTCCGTGCGCGCGAGATGCAGAAAAAGTTCCTCTGCGGAACGGGCAAGGCCGCCGAGGTCTGCACCCGGGCCCGGGAACTCAAGTGTGACTGTATCGTGTTCGACAACGAGCTGGCTCCCAACCAGCAGCGCGAATGGGAGGAGGCTGCCGACATGACGGTCATTGATCGCGAGGAAGTCATCCTCGATATTTTTGCCCGGCGGGCGCAGACCAAGGAGGCGCGCCTGCAGGTGGAGCTGGCCCGCATGGAGTATGCCCTGCCTCGCATGGCCCGCATGTGGGGCCACCTCGACCGGGAAGGGGGAGGTGGTTCGGGGGGCTCGGCCGCGGCGCGCGGAATGGGAGAGCAGCAGATCGAGGTGGACCGGCGACTCGCGCGGCGCCGCATCGACCGGATCAAGGCGGACCTCGTGGTTGTACGCAAGCAGCGGGCCACCCAGCGCAAGGAGAGGCAGAAGGCGGAGGCTCCCCATGCCGCGATCGTTGGTTATACCAATGCGGGTAAGTCGACCTTGCTGAATCGTCTGGCGGGGTCCGAGGTCCTGGAGGCCGACATGCTTTTTGCGACCCTTGATCCCACCACGCGGCGCATCGAATTGCCGGATGGACAGGACCTGCTCCTCACCGACACGGTGGGATTTGTCCGGAACCTGCCTCATCGTCTGGTGGAGGCCTTCAAGGCAACTCTGGAAGAAGCAGTCCTGGCGGACTTTCTGTTACACGTTCTTGATGCGAGCGAACCGGAGCTCGAACGCCTGTGCGGAACAACCCTCGAGGTGATGGCGGAGCTGGGGGCCGCGGAGAAACCTGTCCTCACCGTTCTGAACAAGATAGACTTGGTGGAGAATCCGGAGCGGCTGAATGCCTTGCGGGCCCGGTTCCCCGATGCGGTCTGTATCTCCGCGCAGAGTGGCGAGGGCCTGGAGGCGTTGGAGCACACTTTTGTGGATTACCTTTCAAGGGCGGTGGCGCGGCGGCGCTACCGAATTCCCCAGCACCGGGGGGACCTCGTTTCGCTGCTGCACTCGGAGGCCAAAGTTCTCGAGACGGACTACGACGGTAACGATGTCGTGGTGGAAGTCCTGTTGAGCACTGAAATGGAAGGCCGCCTGCGCGCAATGGAAGAGGTCGAGATCGCCTGAGGAGTGGTGGAGCTGCTTCCGCAAATTACGGAAGAATGGCTGGCTGCTTCGGGCGGCAGGTGACGGGGTCCAATGTAATTGATGAAATCACCACTCTCGTCTTCTGACGAAGGACGACGGCTTGGCAAAAATCCGGAATTCGGCTAGACTGTGAGCCGCGATTCCCAGTTAGACTCAGCATCTCCGCTGCCCATGATGATCCAGGTTTCCCCCTTCCGGGGAATGTTTCGTGCATTCCTTTTTCTTATGATGTCGGTTGCCGCACCGGCAATTGCCCAGCAAGTGCTTCCCGCTGAACCGGTCGAGATTCTGCCCGCAGAGCCGGTTCCGGAGCCGAAGGAGACCTCGGTCCCCCCCGACCCTGCCCCGGATCCACAAACTACACCGGAGCAGCCTGCCGCGGCCCCGGTGGTCATTGAGGCTGAGATCTCGGATGAGAAGGATCTCGCGACCGCGAAGGCCCGCGACGCCAAGGCGGATGCCAAGGTGGAGACCGTGCGGGATCGTGCCACCAAGCCCAAGGACACGGAGACGGCGGTGCGCCTCCAGATCTATCTCGATCAGAAGGGGTTTGGCCCCGGGTTCATCGACGGTAAGCCTGGAAGGTTCACCACCAAGGCGGTGCATGCCTATAACCGGAGTGTGGGACGGGTGGCGGATGACTGGACCGCTCTTCTCTTGGAAGTGAATAAGAACCTCCGGGAGGCCTATGCCACCGCGGTTGTCCCCGAGGTGGCCGCCACGTGGGTCAATCCCCGGCTTCCCTTTGAGTATTCCCTGCAGGCCGAGGAAAAGCGCATCGCCTACCGGAGCTACCTCGAGTTCATGGCGGAGCGTTATCATACCTCGGAATCATTCCTGATCGAGCTCAACGGCGCAAAGAAGGCTTATGGGATCAAGGCCCGGAGCGCGCTCAAGGTTCCCAATGTGGACCCCTTCCTGATCGAAAACCTTGCGGAGGGACGAACCCACAGGGAGGACGAGACCCTGAGCGCGCGGACGGTGGTCATCGATACCGTGGGTCGCAACCTCTTCATTTACGAAAAGGGGAAAGCCCCGAGGGCGCCGGGGGCCGCGGTGGTGGTTTCCGAGAAGGATGAGGGTTTCGAGCCCCAGAAGCTGATTGCCATGTTTCCAATTACGCCCGGCAAGGTTCAGTATATCCACCGCGGGGAATGGGCGGTGGCCAATTGCTTCGAGCTTCCCGGCTGGGGTTACGACCAGCAGTTTCTCGAAACCGGGAAGCGCAGCGAGGACCGCAGCAAGGTGCTGCATATTCCTCCCGGTCCCAACCTCCCGGTGGGGATTCTCTGGTCCGGTCTGACCAAGTCAGGCATCGGGATCCACGGGAGCTCCAGCCCCCGGACGATAGGCCGATCGCTCAGTGCCGGCTGCATCCGGCTCTCCAACTGGGATGCGGCCCGCTTTCCCGGTCTGGT
>CAWWCX010000543.1:0-2827 GCA_963935445.1 uncultured Roseibacillus sp. | reverse complement strand
ATGGGTATCGAAATCCGCAAGATGCTCCACCTCTTCGGGTATGACCCCTCCGGAGTTCCCGTTCACCAGCGCGACCACTCCGTCAGCGCCGCTCAATCACTCTTCTGGCTCAACAACAAGCTTCCGCGCTACTACGCCACGCGCTTGGCGGAGCACCTCCTCACCTTTTCCGACCTCAACGACGAGCAAAGGCTCACAACGGCCTTCCGGATGATCCTCGGTCGACCCCCCGGCCCGAAACTCATGGAACAGAGCTTTACCTACCTCGACCATTGCCGGATCGTCCAGGACCTGGGTGAAACCGAGTCGTGGGCTCGTCTCTGCCTCGGCCTCTTCTCCTCCGACAGCTTTTCCTACCTCGAATGAAAAACAGCCGTCATCGCAGGACGGGGCCCTCGACGGAACAGCCCCCGGAACCACCTTCCCTGTTCTCTTCCCGCCGTGGATTCATGGGCCTGAGCGGTCTGGCGCTCGCCAGCCTGCTGGCCGACCGCTCCCCAGCAGCCACAGGGGCCCACTTTCGTCCCCGTGCCCGGCGCATGATCTTCATCCTGTTGGATGGCGGACTCTCTCAGGTCGACTCCTACGACTACAAGCCACGCCTCCAGCGCGAGCACGGCAAACCGCTTCCCGATTCCATCAAATCCCCCAAATTCACCTTTGCCGAACGCGGTCACATCATTGGCTCGCCGTTTGAATGGAAGCAATGGGGCGAGAGTGGCTGGTGGGCCAGCGACCTTTTTCCAAGGGTCAATGCTGGCTGGATCGATAAACTCTGCTTCCTGCACTCCCTCCACCACGAGAACGAGGATCACATCACCGCCATGTCGATGCTCAATACCGGAGTCCCCCGCGAGGTGCGCCCCGCTCTGGGCAGTTGGCTCACCTACGGCCTGAGCTCCGACAACGGGAGCCTGCCCGGCTACATAGACCTCACCCCCAAGGACGGCAGGACCTTTCCCACGGGCTTTCTCCCCGCTTCCTACATGGGAGCTCCAATTCTCAAACCGTCCCGGCAACGCGAGAACCTCAAGTGGGACAACCTCTCCGCCGGTTTCGAAGCCCAGCGGGAGCACCTTGACTTCATCCGGGCCATCAACGCGGAAAGGGACCCCCTCCTCACCGAACTCCGTAATCGTGAACTCGCCTTTCGCATGCAGGGCGTCGCTCCCGGAATCATGGACCTGGGTCAGGAATCCCCTGCCACCCGCGATCTATATGGTATTGGAGAGAAGCACACCGACGAGTTTGGGCGCACCCTCCTGCTCGCCAGGCGCTTCGCGGAAGCGGGGGTCCGCTTTGTTACCGCGACCCATTCGACCTCCCGCTATGGAAACCTCTGGGATCAGCATGCCGGCCTGGAGAAGGGCCATCGCGGAAATGCCAATGCCGTGGACCGTCCCATCTCCGCTCTTCTGCACGACCTTGAGTCCCGGGGCCTCCTCGAGGATACCCTCGTCCTGTGCGGCAGCGAATTCGGTCGCACCCCTAGCCGCGAAATCTTCGACGGCCAGATGGGACGCAGCGACGACGGCCGCGATCACAACCCGCACGGGTTCACGATGTGGATGTGTGGAGCCGGCACCAAGGGCGGCTACCACCACGGCGCAACGGACGACTACGGATACTATGCGGTCAGGGACAGGGTCTCCATTCACGACCTCCACGCCACCATCCTCCACCTCCTCGGCATCGACCACAAGCGCCTCACCTTCCACCATTCCGGACGCGACTACCGACTCACCGACGTTCACGGCAGAGTTGTCCGGGAGATCCTTGCCTGAGCATTTTACTCCGCACCCCCGCGCCCCGGGTCGACGAAGGTCACCGCGTTAATCTCGTGCCTCGCGAGGGCGTTGAGCACTTCGATCACTCGCTCATGGTCGGCTTTCCCATCTACCACGATCTGGACCAGAGGCTCAGCCTTGCCGGCCCTCGCCGCCCCCACGTAGAGGGCAAGACGCGCATCGAGACGCTCAATCTCACCTGCTTCATCTAGTTTCTCCAGCCTCTCTCCCACAATGGCGAGGACTGTTCCCTCCTGATCGATCTTGATCATCAAGGGCGCCATCCCGGGCTGCTGTTCCCGGGGATCTGCAGCCGGAAGCTCCAGTTCAAAGTCCCTCCCCTCGAACTCAGGCTGAATCTGCTTCTGAAACTGCTCTAACACGAGGGACACGAAAACCACCTCATGGATGTTCTCCCTGGCCGCGAGGCGGATTGCATGCCTCACATGAGAAAAATGAAGGCTCTCCACCGTGCGGAGGCACAACCTCGGGGTGACCCCAAGCTTCTCGACCTCCTTGCGGCACCTTGAAAGGTAGGCCCGTACCGCGACATCGCTGTCCAGCTTTACGCCATCTTCATCCATCGGCACGGCATCATCGTCGATGGTGAGGACAATCCTGCCTCGTTCATCGACATCCTTCTCTACCTGCTGCGCCACCGGCATCTCCACCTTGCTGTCCAGGTCAACAAGGATATCGGGTGCCGGATCCGGAACGAAGTCGTTCACCTCGAAGGTCATTTTCCGGCACCCTGACTGCTTGAGAAGCTGCACGACGTTCAGAAACTGCCCGAAACTGCAATTGGAGCGCACCACGATCATTCCCGTCGGCACCCCTTCCTCTCCCCGTCCTTCGGGAATGGCGAAGATTCGCCCGGCCGCATTGAGGAAGCTCTGGATTCCCTCCAGATTTGCATCGAGACGAGCACTTGCGCCGGGCAGATCACGGGTGGGATCCATGTGCGCCAGGGACGTCCCCCCCGGCCCGGTCGCGATCCTGTCTCTTATACACATCTGACGCTGCCGACGATATGCAGTGTG
>CAWWCX010000542.1:0-2851 GCA_963935445.1 uncultured Roseibacillus sp. | reverse complement strand
TTGGGAGCGTAAATCACTGATCCTCGAATCCCTCGATCGACCAAGTGTTCATACCAGGGAACGAGCTGTAGTGCTCCGACCGAGTTGACCTGGACGGAAAGGGCCTCACTGAGATCCAGGTATTCAACCGCTCCCCTGAGGTCATTTGGGATCTGTGCGGCCCTTTGAAGGTAGTGCTCGAGGTCGACAAGGGTAACGTGATCCCAGGCGGCGGCATCAATGACCCGGTAATCGAGGTGGTATTCGTAGCCGGCAGGCATTTAAGAGATGTTAAATACCTGATTGAGAAGATGCAAGGCCCTTCGCTCCACAGCGCCAGGGGTCCGGGTCCTTCGACTGGGAGCGAGGCCGCCTCGTATTCCGAAGCTGGCGCGCCTTGAGAAGGCGTGAAAATCAGTCCTTCAGATTGAGCTTCTGGAGCTTCGGCTTGATGACGGCCCGGCAGTAACCGTTGCGCTTACCGTGAAGGAAGTAGAAGTCCTGATGCTCCTGTTCGGCAACCCAGAATTTTTCGGCCTTCCGAATGACGGTCACGATCGGCTTTTCGAACCCCTTTTGGGCCTCCTTCATGGAGGCCTCGGTGGCCGCCTTCTGTGCGTCTGTATGAAAGAAAACAGCGGAACGGTACTGGGGCCCCTTGTCGGCTCCCTGCTGATCCTTGCTGGTGGGATCGTGGAGTTCCCAGAACCAGTTAAGGACGCTTGCAGTGGTGATCTTCTTAGGATCGAAGACGACCTGCACGACCTCGATATGTCCGGTGTTTTTCTGGCAGATCTGCTCGTAGGTGGGATTGTCGACGTGCCCGCCCATATAGCCGGAGACCACGGAGTGAATGCCCTCGAGTTGCTGGTAGACGGCCTCCACGCACCAGAAACAGCCAGCCCCGAGGGTGATTGTTTCGTGTCCTGCCGAGGGGGCGCCTTTTGAATCAACCGCTTTTTCCTTCATTTTTGTCTTGGGAACATTGCTGGATTTCCTGGCGCTGCTTTCCTGGCAGGAGGCCGCGCTGAAGGCGAACAAACTGAGGATGGTCGAAAGGGCAACTGCTTTCATGATGGTGAAAGCGTAGCGGGTGTCGCCCCATTGTGCAACCGGAAGGAAATGCCGGGGCAGGAATTCGGGCTGACCAGTGCCAGAGAGCCAAAACGCAGCAATTTCGGTCAGGTCTTTCCCTGTCGGGTGGGGATCGGCCAGGGAGGCTCCCGGAGGAGGCTTGGAGGTCATTGGGCCTTTCGGCAGGTCCCGGCTTGCGTGCCCCGGGGCGGTTCCCTATGTCCGGAAGCGTAGATGTCAGCACCGGTTCTCGAGGTTGCCCGCGTCCGCAAGGTTTATCGTGGGAGGGTGGAAGCCCTGCGCGGGATTTCACTGCAGGTCCCGGAAGGGTCCGTCTTCGGCCTCCTCGGGCCCAATGGAGCGGGGAAGAGCACGCTGGTGAAGATTCTCACTACAATCATTCGTCCCACCGCGTGTGATGGAACGATGCTGGGGAAGCCCATTGGGCACAAGCCGACCCTGAGTCAGGTCGGTTACCTGCCGGAGCACTCCCGCTTCCCAGCCTATCTCAATGGGCGGCAGGTGATTGAATACTCGGCAGGCCTGGCCGGGTTTCCGCTGACGCGTGAGCGGGTGGATGAAGTCCTGGAGCTTGTGGGAATGAAAGAGGCGGGTGAGCGCATGGTTAAAACCTACTCCAAGGGCATGGTGCAGCGGATCGGTTTTGCCCAGGCCCTGGTGAACGACCCCAAGCTGGTTTTTCTCGATGAGCCGACTGACGGGGTTGACCCGGAAGGCCGGCGCATGATGAGGGAGCTGCTGGTCAGGATGCGGCAGGAGGGCCGGACGGTATTTGTCAACAGCCACCTGCTTGGGGAGCTGGAGACGGTGTGTGACTCGGTCGTCATCCTCAAGGACGGAGCCGTGGTGAAGCAGGGGAAGCTGGAGGAGCTGACGGCCGGCACGACCCGCTTCGTGGTGACGACGACGGAGGCGATCCCTGAAGAGTTGGCTGCCCGCTTCCGGAGTGAGCGATTATCGGTGATGGGCAACCGGGTCGAGGTGCCCGGTGCGGACCCTGCCCCGGTACAGCCTGTTCTTGATGCCTTGCGCGGGGCAGGGGCGATTGTTTCACAAGTCCAGCAGGACCGACAGTCCCTCGAGGATCTCTTCCTCGAATCGATGGGAAGGACGGTCGAAAAGGGACGGGAGGGCGCGGAATGAGGATTCTCGGCCTGCTTCTTCTCGATTCCTTCCGCATGCTGCGGGCGCAGAAGCTTTTCTGGATCTTCCTCGTCCTCTCCGCCGTGGTTTCCCTGCTCTATGCCTCAATCGGGATTTCAGAGACGGAATTCGGGATCCTGTTCGGACTCTGGTCCTTCGATCTCTCCGAGATGCTGGGTGGGATGGAGATGACACCGGATGTCGCCAAGGGGCTCTACCTCTGGCTGTTTACCGATGTTATCGTGAGGTACTGGCTTGGCTTGATTGCGCTCGTCCTGGGGATCATCTCCTGCGCCTCGATCTTTCCTGAATTCGTAGCGAGGGGCTCGGTGGACCTCGTTCTCTCGAAACCGCCGAGTCGCCTTCTTTTATATTTCGGGAAGTATCTGGGGAGCCTGGTCTTTGTCGCCGCGCAGGTCTTCGTCTTCTGCCTCGTTGTCTTTTTTGCGTTTGGGCTGCGCTATGGAGACTGGAACCTGTCCCTCTTCTGGGCTCTTCCGGTCGTGCTCTCCATTTTCAGCGTGATCTATTCGGTGCACGTATTTGTATCGGTCTGGTCGGGTTCGGTTGTGTTCGCTCTGCTGGCGACCGTCGGGGTCTGGGGCTGTCTCTTATACACATCTCCGAGCCCACG
>CAWWCX010000541.1:0-2853 GCA_963935445.1 uncultured Roseibacillus sp. | reverse complement strand
CACACTGCATATCGTCGGCAGCGTCAGATGTGTATAAGAGACAGAATCGCAATGTTGAACTGGCTTTCCCCGTTGAACCCGAGGTAGCCAATTGCGCCGGTGTAGAGCCCGCGGGGGACGGTCTCGAGTTCCGCAATCACCTCCGTCGCCCGTTTCTTGGGTGCCCCCGTGATACTCCCGCCGGGAAAGCAGGCCTGCAAGGCGTCAAGCTGGTCGGCGCCCGCCCGGAGGTCCCCGATTACGGCGGAGACGAGATGATGCACCTGCTCCAGCCGTTCATGCTTGAGCATTTCGGTGACTTTTACGCTGCCATACTCGCACACCCGCCCAAGGTCGTTGCGCTCCAGGTCCGTGATCATCACCAACTCCGCGATCTCCTTTTCGGAGGTCTGCAATTCAAAGGCGGACCGGCTGTCCAGCTCCGGATCCGTAAAGCGGGGGCGCGTTCCCTTGATCGGCCGCGTCTCGATTGAGCGCCCGTGCATGCGCAGAAAGGTTTCCGGGGATGAGGACAGGATCTCCCGCTCACCCTGCTGGAGGTAGGCCGCCATCGGAGCCGGCGAGACAGCCCGCAGGCGCTCGTAGAGGGCAAGGAGACTGACGCGGCGAGGGAGTCTGGTGCGAAATTGCTGCGAGAGGTTCACCTGGTAGATATCACCACTCGCGATGTAGTTCTGGGCGGCCCGCACCCGATCCACAAACTCAGCGCGGGTAAAGTTACTCTCCCACGGCCCGGGAATTTCAGCCAAAGGGAGCGGGGACGGCTGCAGGTCGGCAAGCAGGGAGCCCACCTCGAACCACCGCCCGGTGGCATGGTTGAAGACCAGCAGATTGTCGTAGAGGCCGAACTGAAATTCCCCGCCATACCCTATCCAGCCACAGGCCGCTCCCAGCGGAAAACCGCAATCGGGCCGGTCCACTTCACGGGCGCGCAGCTCCCTGCGCAGTTCATCCACATCCGTGACCCAGCCCTTCACCCAACGGCTTGGGCGGGCTCCGATCAGCGAGAGCGCTTGCGACCGCCCCAGATTTCCCGCGCTGTCGAAGAATACCAGGCCAGGAAGGTGCCGCAGCGCAGCGGCCACCTCGGCGGGGCCGAGGCCGAGTTCGATGGGCCGGAATTGAGGCGCTGGACGGAGACCGGGGGACACGGCGAAGGATTGATACTGCGAATTGGGCCGCCTTGCAAACCCCCCCGTGGTGGAGTCCGGCCCAATCCCTCCTGCCCTGCCCGCCTTCGACGGAAACACCAAGGCTCCCCGGCCCGCGACGTCCAAAGCGGGCCATTGACGCCGCTTCCCTCGGACGCTACCGTGCCCGCCCCGTGTCGTCCCCCACACCTCGATCCCAGGTCCGACTCGGCACCTTCCATGCAGCCTGCTGGATTCTGGCCGTAGTGGCCTTTCTTGAGCTGGTGGCCGTTGGTGTCGCCCTGGC
Organism: uncultured Roseibacillus sp.; assembly: GCA_963935445.1. Classification (GTDB taxonomy): domain Bacteria; phylum Verrucomicrobiota; class Verrucomicrobiia; order Verrucomicrobiales; family Akkermansiaceae; genus Roseibacillus_B. The sequence continues at coordinate 1,416 of CAWWCX010000541.1, read as the reverse complement.
CTTGCGCACCACCGCCGGCGAGCCTCCGGTGGTGGTCGAGCGGGTGGTCACCGAATACGTGCCCGTGAACCTTCCCGACGTGCCACAGCCAGCCGAGCCAGCGCCAGCCCCGCCACCCGAGGTCACGGCCTTTCGTCCGCCAGAGGCGCCAATTCCCAAGGCGTTCACCAATATCGAGGAGATCCTCAGCAGCTCATCCGGGCGCCCCGGTGCGAAACCCCAGCTCGACACCCCGTTTATTGCCGACCCCGAGGTGGAGCGGCTCGTCAACGAGGCACGCGAGGCACGGCTGAGGGACAATATCGGCGCCGCGGTGGTGAAACTGGAGGCTGCCCAGGAAAAGGCCCCCGAGGAGCCGAATGTTCTCTACCAGTTCGCCGAGGTCTTTGGAGCGGTCGGCCACTACGACAAGGCCGCCGACTATTACCAGAAGGTCTTCAATCTCGGCCCCATCAAGGCGGGAGCCCTCTGGGAGCTCTCCTCCCACAAGCTCAGCGTGGGCTTTGAGCAAGCCCAGAGAATGGAGGGCAAGATGTCCCTGGGAAGGGTTCGTGAATTCAAGGACGCCCGCGTGCAGGCGGGCCAGCAGGTGATCCTCACCATCCCCGTCCTTGCGGCTCCCGGTCAGCGCATTGACCCGAACAAGGTCAACCTCGAGGTCACTTTCTTCGACAAACGACGCGACGAAGTTCATCAGGCATCTCCCGACAGCGAACGCGTCCACAAGTGGATCACCAGCCCGCTCGACTGGAGCGACAGCGGAGAGGAGCTTCTCCAGTATACCTATGTCATTCCTCCCGATGATGAACGTGACACGCACCTCCTCGGCGAGCGCACCTACTTTGGCTATTCGGTCGTCCTGCATTACAGCGGGGAGCTTGTCGACCACCAGGCCTGGCCCCGCACCCTTGCCAGACAGCGCAATGTCCCCGAGGCTCATCCGCTCTCCATTCCGGCCGAGTTCCTGCCGGAGGACATCAACCACGCCAATCCTCTCCTGCCTCCCCTGCCCAGGTAGGGCCTCCTCTGCCAGGGCAGGCGTTCGGAAACCTGGCCTGATTACCTTGACCCCTTAATGACCGGGCGGGATCCCCGCACTGACTGCTTGCGGCCCGGCACCCGGGAACCTAAAAAGCGCAGCACATGTCCGAAGAAGCTGAACAGCAGTGGTTCTTCATCAGCGTGGTGAACCAAGAGCAATATGGCCCCTACACCGCCGACGAGCTCGAGGGATTTGTGGCCAGCGGATCAATCACCAAGGAAACCATGATCTGGACAGCGGCCCTGGAAGACCAGTGGATTCCGGCCTCCAACGTGGAGGGGCTTTTTCCTCCCGCCCAATCCGTTCCTCCTGCCGCGGTTCAGCCCGCTCAGCCCGCTCAGCCCGCTCAGCCCGCTCAGCCCGCTCAGCCCGCT
>CAWWCX010000540.1:0-2853 GCA_963935445.1 uncultured Roseibacillus sp. | reverse complement strand
CCGCCCGCCCCTTTCTCGTCATCTTCACCCTCGCCCTTTCTGCCGCCAGCCCCCTGCCAGCGGCCACGGCTCCCACCGGGAAAATCGACCTCCTCGCCGACCCTTCCTTCAAAAACTGGGTGTTTCATCTCAGCGAGAAAAACTCCCTGTCTACCCGGCGGGAGGAAGTGGCTGTCATCAGGGAGGGTGTCCTCCAGGTCACGGGAAAAGGGTTTGGCTACTTCCGGACCAAGGAAGCCTACCGGGACTACCATCTCATCCTGGAGTATCGTTGGGGGAAGAACACATGGTCAAAGCGCGCTGACCGCGCCCGTGATTGTGGCCTTCTGCTTCACAGCCACGGTCCCGATGGCGCCTTCGGCGGGACATGGCAATCCTGCATTCAGGCCCAGATGCTCGAAGGCTCGATGGGAGATATCAACGTGCTCCAGGGCAGGAATGGGGACGGAACTCTGATCACTACCCGACTGACCTGTGAGGTCGAGAAGACCGCCAAGGGCTATCGTTGGAAAAAGGGCGGCGAGGCGCTCACCTTTCCTCCCGAGGGCAAATCAGCAGCAAGCATTCGCTGGAAAGACCGCGACCCCGGCTGGAAGGACGAAAAGGGCTTTCGCGGGGCCAATGATATCGACAGGCCAGCAGGTGAATGGAACCGCATGGAAGTGATCTGCGAGGGGGCAACCTACCGCATTCTCCTCAACGGCATCCTCGTAAACGAGGGACGCGACGCGCAACCGGCTTCCGGGTTCATCGGCGTCCAGAATGAGTGGGCCGAGTGCTTCATGCGCCGCTTCGAGCTGTGGCCCATCGGCGCATTGAAAGAGAAGACCGGCCAGAAGGCTCCCCGCACGCTTCCACCTGCCCGCTGGTCTGCCGCAGACAAACGGCTCGCATCCTTCCGCAAGGCCGGTCCTGCCGTCAGCGTCATTCCCCTCTGGCCCGGGGACGGTTCACGCCCCGACGACCCCACCCCTGCACTTACCGAATCGATGCCGGAGCGGGGAGATCACATTCTGCGCATCGGCGAGGTCAGCAAACCCACTCTGCACCTCTGGCCTGCCGCCAACCCGAATGGCAAATGTGTGATCATCTTCCCTGGAGGCGGTTACAACATTCTGGCCGCTCAACACGAAGGAAGCGAAATCGCCGAATGGCTCAACGCCCAGGGAATCACCGCGGCCATCCTCAAGTACCGCGTGCCGCGCCGCAAGGGACTCCCCAAGCATGCGGTGGCCATGCAAGACGCCCAGCGCGCCATACGCATCACCCGTTCCCGGGCGAGCGAGTTCGGAATCGCGCGCGACCAGATCGGCGTCCTCGGATTCTCTGCCGGGGGTCACCTCACCATGCTCGCCTTTCACCATGCCGGGGCCCAGACCTACGAACCCATCGATCATCACGACCAGGTCAGCGCACGACCAGATTTTCTCCTCCCGATCTATCCGGCCTATCTCACCGAGGCACGGGAAGGACCGTCCATCGACCCGCTCCTCCGCATGGTCCCGGCTGCCGCGCACTACCCTCCCCTCTTCACCACCGTAGCGGCAGATGATCCCTTCGCGACAGGCGCCCTGCACTACCTCCTCAGCCTGCAACGGAAGCAGGTCCGCTACGAAGTCCATATCTTCCCCGGCGGTGGACACGGAAATGGCCTGCGTCCCAAGGGGTATCCGTTCTCGGAGTGGACCAAACCCTGTGAGCGCTGGCTCAAGGACCTGTAACTGCCAAGCATGCCCGGGCAAGCACCCATTGAGATCGTCACCTGCCACGCCGAGGGAGAAGTTGGTGACGTGATTGTGGCAGGGGTTGATCCCCCGCCGGGCGAGACCCTCTGGGAGCAACGGACTTTTCTTGAGAAGGACGAAACCCTGCGCAACTACGTCCTCAACGAGCCCCGGGGCGGGGTCTTCCGACACGTGAACCTCCTGGTCCCCCCGGTCAACCCAAAGGCCGACATGGGATTTCTCATCATGGAGCCTGCGGACACGCCTCCGATGTCGGGCTCCAACTCCATCTGCGTGGCAACAGTCCTGCTGGATCATGGCATTCTCCCCATGACAGAGCCGGAAACCCGGCTCATTCTGGAAGCTCCCGGTGGACTGGTCGAGGTATGTGCCCAATGCCGTGAGGGCAAGGCCGAGAGGATCACGATCACCAATGTGGCATCCTTCGCCGCCCAGCTCGACGTCCCGCTGGAGGTGGCCGGACATGGCACGCTGACCGTGGACACTGCCTATGGTGGAGACAGCTTCGTCATTGTGGATGCCGAAGCACTCGGCCTCGAGCTTGTTCCGACCCAGGCCCGCCAGCTTACCGAGGTGGGCATGAAGATTGTTGCTGCCGCCAACGACCAGCTCGGGTTTGATCACCCCGGCAACCCGGACTGGAACCACCTGTCCTTCTGCCAGTTTGCCGGGCCCCTGGCACGGGAAGGGACTCTGCTCACCGGATTGAATGCCGTGGCAATCCGTCCCGGTAAAATAGACCGCTCCCCGACCGGTACCGGCTGCTCGGCCCGCATGGCGGTCCTCCATCGAAAGGGAATCATGCACCTCGGCGACACCTATCGGGCCCGCTCGCTCATCGGGTCCGAATTCCTCTGCCGCATTGAGGAACTGACATCCATGGGACCATTCCCCGCTCTCAGGCCCAGCATTTCAGGGCGAGCCTGGATCACGGGCAGCACCACCTGCCGGCTCCACCCCGACGACCCCTGGCCGGAGGGCTACCGACTTGCCGACACCTGGCCCGGGGCCTGAAAGCACTCTCTTTAACCCTCCGGGGCCCTCAATCCCGCCCCCTCGGACGCCCGCGCGGTCTCTCCCCGGGTCTCCGCTCCCCACGAGGTGGTCC
>CAWWCX010000539.1:0-2875 GCA_963935445.1 uncultured Roseibacillus sp. | reverse complement strand
TTCCTTCTTCTCGGACCACTGATAAATCGTATTGGCGGGAACGTCGGACCAGAGCAGACGACTGTTTGCCTTGTCCCAGACCGGCCCCTCGGACCAGACAAAACCGGAGGCAAGGACCTCAATCGTGGCGTCCTCAGCAATCAACTTGTCAAAGGCCGCATCGTGTCGCACGACCGCTCCGATACTGGGCCGCTCGGCCCAGAGAAGAGGAGCTGTCAGGGCAAGGGCAAGGGTGGCAATGGTAGTGTATTTCATAGTGTGAAAAGTCGTGGCGGGGGCATGCGGGCTCCGCAGGTGTCAGTCGATCTCGAGCTTGGGAAAGATTCCCGGGGGAGCGCGAAAGTACCTGGGCCAGTCAATCCAGGTCGCCTCCGCTGTAAAGAACTCCTTCTTTACGATATACCAGCGTCCTCGCTTGTGGCGGAGAAGAACCCAGAGAACTTCATCGGCCTCCTCGATCCAGTCTTCAAACATCGTGCCCGCATAGTTGATTCTTTTCCCGTCCCTCGTGAGAGGCAGGGCATCCACGAAGGCCCAGTCCTTCTCCATCCTGATATGATTGACACGGAAGGTAACCGGTTGGTGCACGGCGTCTTCAACAGGGTCGGTCACGGCCGCCATGATTTCGCGAAACTCCTTGCTGCCCTTTTGTGGCACTACAGGCGCGGCATCGCCCAGGGAGGAGAGGAGAAAAAGCAGAAGGAGCGTTCGCATTACCCCGATACGTATCCGTTCCGATCCCCGCCCGCAAGAATAGCGTTCCCGGACTTACAAAACAGGAGTTCCCGGGACGGGAGACCGACCAACCCGCACCCCGGACTCACGGCCGGTTCCAGCCCCGGCGAAACCGGAGACTTGCAGCACCCCACCGTTTTGCCGTGAATGGCCGGCATGAAGACGACACTCCCCCGGGTCCTTGCCGGCCTGCTCCTCGCCGCTTCCTCCCTCCCGGCCCAATCCGGGATCACCAAGGTCTACCTCGGCACGCAGGGGCGAGGAGAGAGCAAGGGCATCTATGTCTGCGACCTGAACACCGCAACAGGAGCCCTCTCCACCCCGAGGCTCGCTGCCACTCTGGGGGGGTGCGGGTTCCTCGCCATTCACCCCGGCAAGAAACACCTCTACTCCACGGCGCGGAGCAACGGGAACAACGTGGCCGCCTTCCGCATCAGGGAAGACGACACCCTGGACCCCATTAATACCCAGCCGTCAGAGGGAACAGGCCCCTGCCACGTCTCTCTCGATGCCACCGGCAGCTGCCTCATGGTGGCCAACTACGGCAGCGGCAGCGTGGCCTCCCTCAGAATCGACGAAGACGGCTCGCTCGTGAAGTCGAACTCGGCTCATCAGCACGAGGGGTCGAGCATCAACGAACGACGGCAGAAAGGACCGCATGCGCACTCCATATACGCAGGCCCGGACAACAAGTTCGCCTACGCTCCTGACCTCGGGATCGACCAGGTCGTGATCTACAGACTCAACCCCGAAAGCGCCCTCATGAAGAAGGTGGGGGCCGCGGAAACCCCGGCCGGTTCCGGACCGCGCCACATGAAATTCAGCCGGGACGGTAAACAGGCCTACGTGCTCACCGAGCTCCACCTCACCGTGGCGGTCTACGACCGCGATCCCGCCAGCGGCCTCCTCGGCTCGATCAGGCAGAATGTCCAGTCGCTGGACAAGGGAGCCGATCACGATGGCATGAGCTGCTCCGAAATCCGCGTCCACCCGAACGGAAGGTTCCTTTATACCGCGAACCGTGACGTGAAGGGGACCGGGCGCGACTCCATCTCCGTCTTCCAGGTTATCGAGAACGGCAGGATCAAGCGCATTCAGAACATTCCCGCGAGGGTAAGCATCCCCCGCAATATCGGAGTGGACCCGGGCGGCAACTGGCTCCTCGTCGCCGGCCAGCGTTCCGGAAACGTTCCGGTCTTCCGGATCACCGAGAATGGAACCCTGAAGGACAACGGAAACGAAGTCAAAGTCGCCAACGCCATGTGCGTGGAATTCCTCGCCCCCTGACCAGGGAGAGCATCCTGAAGGCGGCAATAATCCAGCACCGCTCACTTCATCTACCCATGAAACACACACCTCTTCTGCTGACTGTTGCTCTTGCTGTGGCTGCCCTTGCCGCTCCACTCATCACTCCCCGGGACGATGCCCGCCGGCTGGAGGTCCTGTTCTTCGGTGCTCCTACCAGGAATCACCCCGGGCACGACCCGGTGACCCGCTACCGCGTCCTCAAGAAAAACCTGGGCACCGAGGGAATCAACCTGACCTACATCGAGGACCCCTCCCAGGCACTCAGCGGGGAGACCCTCGCCCATTTCGACGCCGTCCTCATGTATGGCAACTGGGCACAACACGGGCCGATGCCTGCCAATCAGGAGAAAGCCCTTGTCGAGTTCGTTGAAAATGGAGGGGGATTCCTGCCCATTCACTCCGCCTCCGCCTGCTACGGCAAGTCCGAGGCCTTTGTGAAACTCGTCGGCGGCGTCTTCAAGTCACACGGAGGAGGGGAGTTCTCCCCCGAGACCACCGACACCACCCACGAGATCACCAGAGGCTACCGGGGCTTCACCGCCTGGGACGAGACCTACGTCCACGAACGTCACGGAAAAGACCGGACCATCCTCCAGGAGCGGGATGGCGAACCGTGGACCTGGATCCGCACCCAGGGGCGGGGACGCGTCTTCTATACCGCCTCCGGGCACGACCACCGGGTCTGGGACCAACCCGGCTTCCACGACCTGCTCAAGCGTGCGATTTACTGGAGTGTGGGAGACGATGCGCGGGCCAGGCTCTCAGCCCTCCAGCTGCCCGATCCGGGGCCTGTCTCTTATACACATCTGACGCTGCCGACGATATGCAGTGT
>CAWWCX010000538.1:0-2886 GCA_963935445.1 uncultured Roseibacillus sp. | reverse complement strand
GGTTCTCCGGGTGAGCCGATGAGGCCGCATGCTGGATGATTCCTTGTTCCCAGGCTGGAGTTATTTCTTTTCCCAGGGGAAGTGGTCCGGGATCGGGCTGGTGATGTGCTTGTGCATACGGGCGGCGTATCCATTGGGCCGTCCGGGGACGTCAGGATCCGTGGTCGGCAGTGCGAGAATTCTTTTCTTGAGGGGTTCCAGAATCGACTGCGGTTGATGATCAAGAGCATTGAGAGCGGCAACTGCATGAAAGGCGCTGGACGCAGTGGGGTCGCTGTTGCTGATGAGAACTTCAAGGGCTGCCGAGCGTATCTTCTCCTGGGGGGGGTAGGTGGCCAGCGCCTCGGCGGCAGCAATCTGCACACTCCGAGAGGGGTCTTTGAGCAAGGTGGAAAGCTCCTTGCTGAGAGCGTGGCTCATATGCTCACCCAGGTAGAGGCATGCAAGGGCGGCCCAGTAGCGTTGGGCGGGCAGCTTGGCGGTAAGCATGCGAGCGACCTGGTCTGCCTTGAGGTCGGGCTGCAGGAGAAGGTCGGCAGACTTGCGGATTTCCTCCACAGGGTAGGCCCCATCCTTGCGGGTGAGGTCCCCCGGAGTGACGCCGTGTTCCCTGGCGAGGTCATGGAACATGCCCTCCGGCAGGAGTGCGACATCGTGGGTATGCTTCAGATGCGCGTAGAGGGCTTCGCGCATTTCGAGGAGCTTTTTGAGGTGCTCCGGATCCCCGGCCAGGTTCCGGGTCTCATGGGGGTCGGCAGTGATATCGTAGAGTTCTTCAGGAGCCTTTCGTTTCCAGAAGGCGGACTGGACCGCGTTGAGCTTGTTCTCCCGGTAAAGACGGCGCCACAGGCGAGTTGTCTGGGTTTCCATCTGGTAGTGCAGGAACTGTCCATGCGGAAGGTGGGGCATGAAATTGCGAATATAGACATACCGGCCGTCCACGAGGGTGCGGGAACAGTCGGGGCGCTCATCCATGCGTCCCCGGAAGCCAAAGGAATATCGGGGTTTACTTGTAACATGTTTCCCGAGGAAGGCGCGTCCCTGCTGGAATTCGGCAGGTTTGATGCCGGCAAGAGAGAGCATGGTGGCGCCGAGGTCGACGAAGCCGACGAGGCGATCGGTATGAGCTCCGGCCTTGTACTCCGGGGGACGGAGATGTTTCCACTTTTCGGGAATATGCACGATCATGGGAACATGCAGGCCACTCCAGCCGGCGTATCTTTTTCCACGGGGCATACCGGATCCATGGTCTGCCCAGAAGATGACAATGGTGTCCTCGGTAAGGCCTGCCTTCTCGAGGGCCTCAAGCTGTGAGCCGAACCACTCATCCATCTGGTTCAGGCGGTCATAATACTGGGCCCAGTTGTTGCGCACCTCCGGGGTATCGGGATGGTAGGGGGGCACCTGAACCCTGGCGGGATCATGCGAGGTTTTGGCGTTCCGGCCCCGGATCCGGCTCTCGTGCGTGCAGGTCTGGTTGAAAATGGCGAAGAAGGGCTGTCCGTCCTTGCGCTTCCTGTAGTGAGCCTTGTTGGAGGACTCGTCCCATATCTCGCGGATGTTGTGATCGATGTTGTAATCGGTCTTGGAGTTGTTGGTGCAGTAGTAGCCAGCTTCCCGGAGGAATTCCGGATAGAACTTGAGCCAGGCCGGCTTGGCGGCCTGTGAGCGCATGTGGTGAGCCCCAAGGGAAGGGGCATACATTCCGCTGATGATGGTTGTGCGCGCGGGTGCGCAGACCGGGGCCGTGGAGATGGCATTCAGGTAGAGCAGTGACTTCTTGGCGAATGCATCGAGGTTTGGCGTGTCGGCGTTTTTGTCGCCGTAGCACCCGAGGTGAGGACCGTGATCTTCGGCAGAAAGCCAGAGGATGTTGGGGCGAGCCTGGCCTGCGGCAGGATTAGCCGCGACTCCGCAGCACAGGAGTGCGAGGGCGACAAGGTGGAAGGAATTCTTAGCTGTCATGGTGTGGAAAGGTGAGGTAGCTCCGGGCGTTTTCATAGCAGATGCCACGGATGAGAGAATCGAGAAGGTCCCGATCGTCGGGAATTTCCCCGTTTTCAACGTCCGTAGCGACAAGATTGCAGAGGAGGCGTCGGAAATACTCGTGGCGGGGGTAGGAGAGGAAGGAACGGGAGTCGGTAAGCATGCCGATGAAGCGGGGAAGGAGGCCGATGGCTGCGAGCGTCTGAATCTGATCGGTCATTCCCTTCAGGGTATCATTGTACCACCAGGCAGATCCCCATTGGATGCGGGCAGGGGTGGGCCCTTCCTGGAACGAGCCGCAAGCCGCGGCAAAGAGAGCGTTGTCTCTGGGATTGAGGTTGTAGAGAATGGTCTTGGGGAGGGCCTTCACCCGGTCGAGCAGGTCTAGAAACTGAAGCAGGGACTCTCCCTGCGGCCAATCGCCGATGGTGTCGAATCCCGAATCGGGCCCGAGGGTGCTGAATAGTCGTGAGTTCGGATTCCGGACCGGGGCGAGGTGGAGTTGCATCGTCCAGCCCCGCTCGGAGTTCCAGCGTCCGATATGCTGCATGACGAAGGCGGTAAACTGATCGACATTTGCCGCATTGACGTCGAGTCCAGAGCGGGCGTTATGGAAAATGGCGTTGGCTGATTTTTCCGTGCATGGTTCGGCGGGACAGTAGCGCATCCCGTGATCGGAGAGCCTGCAGCCGGCATCATGAAAGGCATCGTGGCGCTTCCGGAGAGCCTCCAGAAGATCACTCAGGGTATTGATCTCAAGGTTGCATTGCTCGCCGAGTTGATCACAGAAGGGATTGAGGATGTGAGGACGATCGACCATGACGGCCTTGTCCGGCCGGAAGGTGGGGTAGATCCTGGTCTGGAGGTCGAGGGCGGAGCAGGCTTCGTGGTGAGCGAGAC
>CAWWCX010000537.1:0-2917 GCA_963935445.1 uncultured Roseibacillus sp. | reverse complement strand
CTGCCACGTCAACGCCAGCGCGAGGTGGGAAGACGCCCCGCTGAGATTTCTGAAATGAAGATCCTTCTGGCGGAGGATGGGAAGGTGAACCAGCTGGTGGCAATCCGCCTGCTTGAGCGACGAGGGCACAGGGTGCGGGTGGTGGATAATGGACGGGAAGCGGTGAAGCTTCTGAAAACAGAGGGATTTGACGCCGTTCTCATGGATATCCAGATGCCGGTCATGAGCGGCTACGAGGCCACGCGGGAGATTCGGGCTCAGGAAAAGGAGCGAGACCGGCGTGTTCCCATTATTGCGATGACCGCCCACGCGATGCCGGGAGATCGGGAAGAGTGTCTTGCGGCTGGAATGGATGACTATGTTTCCAAACCCATCGAAGCGCATGAGCTGTATGAGGTGGTGGAGCGTTTTGCCAGCCCTCCTGACACGAATGTGTCCGCTCCTGCAGCGGGGCAGTCCGTGGATGCTGCGGGGCCTGTGGAGGCGGGGCCCGTGAAGCGGGATGCGTCGGTCTTCGATCCGGAAGGATTCCGGGAACGCATAGTTGATGAGGCGCTGATGTGTGAATTGATCCGTATTTTTGAGGACGAAGTCTGGGCGATGTGGGCGGATCTCGAGAAAGCGGAGGGCAACGGTGACGCAGAGGCTCTTCACGAGGCGGCCCATCGGATGCGCGGGCTTGTCGGCAACTATTGCGCGAGGCGGGCCTGGAATTGTGTGAGCGAACTCGACCAGCAGGCCCGGGGCGGTGAACTGGGCCAGGCAGGGATACTCCTGAAGGCTTTCCAGATCGAGCTGCAGTTGCTCGAACTGGCCCTGCGAGCCTTTCGAGAGGGGGTTGAAGGACAGCTTCAGTCTTCCTGAGAGGCCGGAGACAGAAGAGTGGCGGCGTAGGCCAGGGCATCCGGGTAAAAGTTCAGGAAACAATCTTCGAAGACGTGATAGTTTTCGGTGAGGTCATCCGTGGATTGCCTGATGGTGGCCGTCCGGGGAGAGCGGCGGGCGACCCGGTAGAGGGTGTAGCCGACACCTTCCAGGGACTTGTAGCTATGAAGCCAGTCCTGCTCGCGCATGCGGGGAACAACAGCAGCAAGTTCCGGGCTCAGCCACTCCGGGTGCCGTTCGATAGACGTGTAGGCACGTTCGATGAACTGTTCGAGTGGTTCCCCGGAGTAGAGGGACCAGTGTCGGGTAAGAAAATGATCGAAGAAGATATCTACCACGATTCCAGCAAAGCGACGTCGCTCCGGAGCGAGCAGCTGACGAGCTCTCCGAAACTGCTCATGGGCGTCCGTAAAGCGGTCGATTTTACGGTGCATTACAATCCCGGAGAGAACGTCCGCCGGGTAGCGGTCCGCGAGAGAAGCGGGAGTTCCCTTGACGAAATCACCGAGGAGATTGCCGATGCGGGAGGCCTCGGTTGGTCCGGCCAGGTGGAGATGAGCGAGATAGTTCAAGGCCTGAGATGAGCATCGGGGATTCTGCGGGAGTTGCAAACCTTCCCCGGATGCGATGTGCTTCCGGAATGCCTGCAATTGTCTGGATGAATGGCACCCTGTGCCCGGCTGAAGAGGTTCAGATCTCCCCCTTTGATCATGGTATCACAGTGGGGAACGGAATCTTCGAGACGATGATTTCTCATGCGGGCATGCCCTTCGCCTTTACGAGGCACTATCGGCGCCTGGCAAAATCAGCGGAGGCCATGGGGCTCTCTCTGCGTGCTGCTGATGAACTGAAGTCCGCATTACAGTGCGTGTTGACGGCCAACAAGCTGGAGGCGGGGCGGGCGCGAATTCGAATTACAGTCACCGGGGGGCCGGCTCCCCTCGGGAGTGAGCGCGGAAAGGCAGGAGAAACTACTCTGGTGGCAGCTTCTGCGTTAGGGGAATGGGGGGCTACCGAGGATGTCATCGTGGTTTCATACACGCGTAATGAGCAGGGGGCGCTGGCCGGATTGAAAACCACCTCTTATGGCGAGAATGTGGTGGCGCTTGCCCGCGCGAGGGAAGGTGGGGCCGGAGAGGCTGTTTTCGCCAACACGAAGGGGGAGCTTTGTGAGGGGACGGGATCAAACATCTTCCTGGTGAGTGGTGGTAAACTTGTCACTCCTCCACTTTCCAGCGGTTGCCTGCCGGGAGTGACCCGCGCGCTTGTCCTGGAGCTCTGTGAGCGGGAGGGAGTGGAAGTCATGGAGAAGTCGGTGCCGGTAACCACGCTCCATGAGGCTGCGGAGGCCTTTCTGACATCCACCACGCGGGAGGTGCAGCCCATCCGGGCGGTTGACGGATTGGAGCTTCCGAGGGTGCCTGGTGTGCTGACGTCCCGTCTGCGGGAGGCGTTTCAAAGGCTTGTCGAACGCGAGAGTGACCCCTGAGACACAGTTACCAGATACGCTTCACTCCGTAGTGGTCGAAGATCTCGTTTGGGCTGACGAGGGCCGCACTGAGCTCCATGGCCTCGGCCACCAGAAGCCGGTCGAAGGGGTCACGGTGGTGACCGGGGAGACGGGTAGTGCGTTCAAGAGCAGCCTTGCTGAGGGGAAGGAGCTCGAAGCCAATTGATTCCAGGGCGGAATCAAATTCCTCATCGAGGCTATAGGGAAGGCGTAGTTTGCCGAGCCCAGTTTTGACTGCCAGTTCCCAGGAAGTGACGGAGCTGACCATGGAGCGCGATTCGAGGCTCTCGATCAGGCTGGCTGCCGTGTCCGAGAGCTCAGGGGCTCCTTCCAGGAACCAGACGACGGTATTGGAGTCGAGAAGGAGGTTCATGAGGGGTGAAGCGGAACAGATCAATGCGAGCCTCTAAACCGGCCGGACCCCGGAACGAGGTCCCGGGGTCCGGCAAGGCAGGGGTTGCAGGGTAGCAGTTAAAGGGCTGTCTCTTATACACATCTCCGAGCCCACGAGACCGTACTAGA
>CAWWCX010000536.1:0-2918 GCA_963935445.1 uncultured Roseibacillus sp. | reverse complement strand
ATTGTCACGCTCGTGCCCTTCTCACTGCCGGAGCGGCCCAGGTCGCAAGAGAGCGCCGGACGCGCCGCTAGCGACTTGCGTAGGCCGCACCCTGAACGGTGATCTGGTCGTAATACTTCTTCACCTTGGCCTGGAACCCACGCCACTTCCGACCGGGTTTGCCATTATCGAGAAGAAAGTGAGGGCAATTCTTATGAGGCGGATTCATTCCATACCTCGGCCAGTGATAGTGGGGAACCACCTTGGAGAGAGGAATGCCGTGCTTATACATCAGGTATGCCGCGAGTTTGGCGGTTCGGTCCACCGTACGCATGCGGCTGTTACCGGGATGTTCACACATCTCAATCCCGATGGAGTACTTGTTCCCGGGGCCGTCAAAATCGGCATGCCGCCCCGTGACATTGGTGGGCAGGTGCTGTACCGCGACTTTCTCGTCGATCGTGTAGTGCCACGAAAGCTTCCCTAGCTTGCTTCGTTTCAGGGCGAGCGAGTGGCGCCAGGGGTCGGCACCCTTACTCCAGTTCTGAGTGCTGTGGATCGTGATATAACGGGGCTTCATCGACCGCTGGCCGCGGCGCCCCTTTGCGCTCCGGGGAAGGTAATCGCGGTGAACCTTTACCTCGGCATACAGGGAGGAAGGAGCTTTTCGCGGCACTGCCCGGGACACGACCGCAGTTGGAGCGACCGCGCCTCCTTGGAAGGAGCTTCCGGGAGCCACCCTGACCGGCTGGGGACCCCGGCCCACGTTTGGATAGTAGTATAGTGGGTTGCCCCCAAAATTTGTTCCCGTATAGGAGCCCCCGGCGCCGACCCGAGCGGCAGTCCTCCCGGAGTCGCCCGACCCGGCGCATCCGACGACCACCAGGAGTAAGGCAGACAGTGCTGAAGTCTTCAGTGAATCCTGGAAGAATCTCCCCATAGGTAAATTATCAACAGGTTATTACCAAACCTAGCGAGTTATTTACAATTGTGAAGATCTAAGTTGCTTCGATGCCCCTTAGATGGCTCGTTGCCCCCCAGAATCAGCTCGGATTCTTCAGCATCGACGATTGATTCCCCGGCGGACGTTCTTGAATTCGCCTGGCACCATTGTGCTTTCGAGCAACAACCTTCCCCCTCTTCGGCCTGCACGCCACTCGCCCTGGGCCCCACTGCCCCATCCGCTCATGCCTTTCTGGCAGCACTTGTGGCCCGGCGGGGCGGGGAGTCAAACCGGCTCTGGTTACTCGGAAGCTCTGCCCGGCACAGGGAGCGGCTCTCGGTCGAACTGCGAGGCTGGGGTCTGGAGGCGGTTGCGCTCCCTGACCCTCCCCTGAAAGATTTCGAAACCGAACTGGCTGATCCCGACAGGGACGCTGAGCGCCTCGCCTGCTTCCAGAAACTTCATGTCACCCAAGCTACCGGAGCACCGGTGCTCTGTATCGCTTCTGCTGAGGCATTCTCCCACCCCGCTCCGGTCCCGGATGAATTTCGATCCGCCTTCCAACTGCTGGAAGTAGGTTCCGAGCACGACCCTGACCAACTCAGGGAAACGCTTCTGGCGGCCGGGCTGGAAGAAGTCCCTCAGGTCCATGCCCGCCAGCAGTTTGCCCGCCGGGGGGGAATCATCGATGTCTTCCCCGTACAGGCTCCCGTTCCTCTCCGGCTGGAGTTCTTCGACCGCGAACTCGAATCCCTTCGCGAGTTCGACCTTGATTCACAGATTTCCATTCGGCGCCTCAAGGACGTTGAGTTAATCCTCACGCCTCCGACTCTGTCGGGGCATCTGTCCGACTGGTTCCGGGCCGGCGACACCATTCTCGGTCTCCACGAGGGGGTTCCGGAAGCGGACTATTACTTCACCGACAGTCCCGTCGACAGTGAAGCCAGCCTCGAAGCCTATGGAACGCCCTTTGCCCACTTCGACGCCGGAGACTTCATCCTCCATGAGACACAGCAAAGCACGGTCTTTCACCACATCACCGATTGGATCAACAATGGGTGGACGGTATGCATCGCTGCACCAAGCGATGGAGAGCGGCAACGCTTCCGGGAGTTGAGCGGAACCCACATTCCCGAAGCGGGCTATCACTTCCTCGATCTCCCCCTCGCGGAAGGATTCGTTTTGCGCTCTGCCAGGCTGGCAGTCCTCTCTCTGGCCGAACTCCTCGGGCGCTATCCCACCGGTGCCCAGCCAACCCGCACACAGCGACTTGAGAAAGTACGCAAGCATTCTGCCGCTACCGAACTCGACCAACTCAACGAGGGGGACCTCGTCGTGCACGCCGACTACGGAATCGGCCGTTACCGGGGACTCTCCACCAGCGAGGAGGGCGAGGAGGAACTCTCCGTCGAATATCGTGATGGAAGCACCCTTCACGTGCCCATTGATCAGGGGCACCTCCTTTCCCGTTATGTCGGGGTGGGAGGAAAGGCTCCTCTGCTGAGCCGTCTCGGAGACGGCCGATGGAGCAAGGTGCGTAAATCGGCTGAATCTGCGATCATGGATTACGCAGCACGCCTGCTCCGCACCCATGCGGAACGCGAAGCACAGCGTGGAAAGGCCCACCCTCCCGATACCAAGTGGATGTGGGAATTCGAAAACTCATTCCCTTACACCGAAACCCCGGACCAGCTTCGGGCCATTTCGGAGACCAAGGCGGACATGGAGTCCGAGCAACCGATGGACCGCCTCATCTGCGGAGATGTCGGGTTTGGAAAAACCGAAGTGGCGCTCCGGGCCGCCTTCAAGGCTGTAACAGGCGGCGCGCAGGTCGCCATGCTGGTCCCCACCACCGTCCTTGCCGAACAGCACTGGCGCACCTTCAGGGAACGCATGAGCGAGTTCCCCATCCGGATTGACCTCCTCAGCCGGTTCCGCAAACCACATCAGATCGCCGATACCGTCGAGGGAATCGCGAATGGCAATGTCGATATCG
>CAWWCX010000535.1:0-2922 GCA_963935445.1 uncultured Roseibacillus sp. | reverse complement strand
GGCTACGCCCTCCTCTCGCCCTACGGCATGATGCGCGTGCTCAATACCCTCGGCGGACAACATGGGATCGGTCGGGTCGACATCGTGGAAAACCGGTTCGTGGGCATGAAGTCACGCGGAATCTACGAGACGCCCGGCGGGACGATCCTGCTGGCCGCTCACCGTGACCTCGAGACCCTGACCATGGACCGCGAGGCCATGCAGGTCCGTGACAGCCTCATCCCCAAGTACGCCCAGCTCGTCTACAACGGATTCTGGTTCGCCCCCGAGCGCCTCGCCATCCAGGCACTTGTCACTGAGACCCAGCAGACGGTCACCGGCGAAGTTCGCCTCAAGCTCTACAAGGGCAGCATCATGAATGCCGGCCGCCGCTCCAGCCTCTCCCTCTACAGTGAAGATGTGGCCACGATGGAGGGCGGTGCCGAGCACGCCTACAACCAGGATGACGCCACCGGCTTCATCTCGCTCAATGCCCTGCGCCTCAAGGCCAATGCCCGGCAGGGCCGGTAGGAACAGTTCGACACAAGGCCCTTCGCCGGCAGTCTCACCACATGACGTGGGGCGGGAGGAGGGGGCGACGGCGTCAGGCCACCGCTAGTTTCATGATGTCCTCCTGGGTGGCTCCCCTTACATCGGTGATCTCCCCGGTCACCCGTCCCTCGTGCATCACGAGGATCCGGTCCGCCATTCCAAGAACTTCCGGCAATTCCGAGCTGATCATGATGATCGCCTTACCCTCGGCCGCCAACTCCTGGATGAGGAGGTAGATTTCATACTTCGCCCCCACATCAATGCCGCGGGTGGGCTCATCAAAGATAATCACCTCGCAGTTCTGCTGCAGCCACTTCGCGAGCACGACTTTCTGCTGGTTGCCTCCCGAGAGATTCTGAGCGAGCTCCTCCTGGTGGGGAATCTTGATCCGCAACGATTTCACAAAACCACCAAAGTCCCGGCGCTCGCTCCGGCCGTTCACAAACCCGAGCCGCGTGAACTGACCGAGGTTGGGCAGCCCGAAGTTTTCCCGGACGGTGTGAATGAGGACCAGTCCCTGGCTTTTCCGGTCCTCGGTCAGGAGACCGATCCCGGCCCTGATGGCATGACGGGGGCTCCGGAGAGACAGGCGCCTGCCGTCGAGGCTGATCGTCCCACTATCCGGTCGATCCGCACCGAAGAGAAGTCGTACTGTCTCTGTCCGGCCAGCCCCCACGAGACCGGTCAGGGCGAGAATCTCTCCCGCCCGGACCGTGAAGGAAACATCCTTCACAACGGATCCCCGGTTCAACCCGCTGACCACCAGACGCTCCTCCCCGAGCTCCGGGGTGTGCGGCGGAAATTCGTTCTCCAGCTTCCGTCCCACCATCAATTCAATCAGGGCCTCGCGGCCAAGCTGGGAAGCAGCCTCGGTGCCGACGTGCTCTCCATCTCTGAGAACCATGATTCGGTCCGCAATCTCGTACACTTCCTCCAGCCGATGACTGATGTATATGATGCCCAGCCCCTGGCCCCGCAATTCGCGTACGATTTCGAGGAGGCGATCCACTTCCTGGGGCGTGAGCGTCGCGCTCGGCTCATCCATCACCAGAAGCCGCGCATTCTGCGAAAGGGCCTTGGCGATCTCCACGATCTGCTGCTGCGCGACTGTCATGTCCCCACAGCGTTGTTCAGGATCGATCACCGTGCCGAGGCGCTCAAAGAGCTCAAGGGCGCGGCGCCGCTCCTCCCCCGCATTGATGAATCCCGCCTTCACCTTCTCCTGCCCCAGAAAGATATTCTCCCGAGCGCTCAGGTGGGGCACCAGGTTGAACTCCTGGTAAATAATCCCTATTCCCGCCTCCTGGCTCGCGTGGGGCGTGGAAAGTTCGGCAGGGCTCCCGTTGACCAGGACTCTTCCCCCGGTGGGCGCATGCGCTCCCCCGAGGATTTTGATGAGAGTGCTTTTGCCCGCCCCATTCTCTCCCAGCAGCGCAAGAACCTCGCCCGGCTCCAACGTGAGATCCACTCCACGAAGGGCCCGAACCCCGGGAAATGATTTCTCGATGCCCTGCATCTCGAGGAGTGGGGGAGACGGGGACGGGGACGGGCTACTCATCGGATGGGTATCTTGGTGATCTCTTCCAAGCACGATGCCTCCGGCTCCGCGAGGAGAAAGTCCAGCGGCGGACGATTTCCGTCGCCCATGAGAACCCTCGCCCGCCCCTGTGAAGGCTATCCCGAAAAACTACAGATTTGTTGATCTTTCCCGATTTACTGATACGGATGTATTGATCCCTTCCCGCGCACATGAAGTCTCTTTTCTTCACGGCCCTTCTCGTCCTCGGCATCGCTCACACCGGAGCCTTCCTCACGATCTGGGAATTACCCTATGTCGACAATCACATCACCAAGGACGAGTTCGGCCGCAAGTTGAATAGCGTCTTCAAATGGGACGAGAAGTTCGGCTCCCTCCGCGAGGCCCGGGAGAAGGCCGCGGAGGAGAACTACGCCCTCTACGGCCCGACACCCGCACAGGCGACCCGCCAGAAGGAGCAGGAAGACCCTGACAGACACCGCAAGCACCAGGTGTCAGAGCCCGCAAACCGGCGCTGACCCGTTCTTCCAGGCAGCGCTAGTTGCTGAGAATCTTCAGCAACTCTACCTCAAAGACGAGCATTCCGTCCGGGGCGGTGGGCGGAGGGGTCTCTCCGTAGGCCATGTTCTTCGGAATCCAGATCCGACGGGTTTCACCTTCCACCATCATCTGAACGGCCTCGGTAAACCCCTTGATGGTCCGCTTGAGAGGAATCCTCTCGGGGCGTTCGGAGGGCAGGGTGCTCTCCAGGACCTTCCCATCCGTTGTCCACGCCGTATAGTGCAGCTGCACGTTATCAGTCGGCTTGGGCTTGGCCTCACCAGCTCCCGCCTTCACCACCTTGGACGCTACCC
>CAWWCX010000534.1:0-2953 GCA_963935445.1 uncultured Roseibacillus sp. | reverse complement strand
GCGAGGGCGAACCCGGAGTGGCCTCGTGCGAGCGCG
Organism: uncultured Roseibacillus sp.; assembly: GCA_963935445.1. GTDB lineage: Bacteria > Verrucomicrobiota > Verrucomicrobiia > Verrucomicrobiales > Akkermansiaceae > Roseibacillus_B. The sequence continues at coordinate 2,917 of CAWWCX010000534.1, read as the reverse complement.
ACACGACCTGTCGCCAGAAAAAACTTCACAAGTCCCCGGTGTCCGGGGTGGTGATGTAGCCGTTGGCCACGAGGAGATCGTCCCAGCCGTCGTTATTCAGATCGGCGAACATCGAGCTCCACGCCCAGCGACCCATCGTAACCCCAAGTGGTTCACTCACATCCGCGAACCGCCCCTTCTCCTGCACAAGCAGCGTGTTGCCCCGCGCAAAGCGCAGGAGGGCATCGCGCACCTCCTCCGATGATCCCGGGCTGAATCCGGTCTGCGGCGCGATCCGGTTCCCCGCCGCCGAGAACATGTTGGCCACGTAGAGGTCCATCAAGCCATCGCGGTTGATGTCCCCCCAGGAAACCGACATACCCGATGCGCGATCTTCCCCCTGCACTTCCGCCGCGATGTCAATGAAGCTGCCTCCCTCATTACGATAGAGATTGTTGCGACCGAAATCATTGGCCACATAGAGATCCTGGTCACCGTCGTTGTCGTAGTCTTCCCACGCCGCTGCCAGGCTGAAGCGGCGGTTGTTGACGTCGAGACCACACTCCTCGGTGACATCGCGGAAATCCCACTCCGTTCCCCCTGCCTCGTTGCGGAAGAAATAGTTGCGTCCCGCGTTGTTGGCGTCGTGATAGACAAACTGCCCACCCGACCCAATCACCGTGGCCCCGGCCTCGAGGTCGAGATCGCCCCGGCTGTAGTGGCATACGTAGAGATCGAGATCGCGGTCGTCGTCGAAATCCACCGCCGAGATTCCCATCGCCCCGATTCCGATCTCGAGCACGGCAGCCACTTCAAACCTGCCCCTCCCATCGTTGCGGGCCAAAACCAAACGCGCATAGGTCGCCACGGCCAGATCCTGGTCCCCGTCGTTATCGAGATCTACCAGGAGGGCACTGCGCGACGATTCCACCCACCCTGTGCCCGACTCCTCGGTGGTGTCCCGCAGGCTCCCGTCCGCCTGTTGCAGATAGAGCCGGTTCGGCAGCCCGCCTGGCTGGCAGAGGTAGAGATCATCCAACCCATCTCCATTGACATCGCCGAGGGCGACGCCCGGTGTCCCCAGAAGGGTCATCTGCCGCGTGTCCTGGATACGCTCCAGCCAGTGCGGATAACCACGGATCACCTGCTTGCGATAACTTTCATTGCCTCCGAGGATCGACTCGCTGCACTCGCTGAACAACGTCCGCCGGGCCTCACTCTGCTCAAACCGCTCGACCAGGACGGTCATCAGCTCGATATCCCCGCCATCAGCATGAAGACGCCAGCTGGTCGACCACTCTGCGTGCTGCTCAACAACCTTGGTTTCATCGCTCCGCACACTTTCCACCACCAGCCCTGCCGCAACGCGGGTCCCTTCCCGCTCGATCGTGACCACCTTGAACGCACAGCGGCGAGCCTGCGGCTTCCCGCCCAGCGCTTCCCGCATCACCTGCAGGGCGGAGGCGAAAGCGCGTGATCCCTTCAGCTCCATCTCGACGGCGGCCTTCCCCCGGCGGACCATCACTCCACTTGAGTTCGAGATCGTCTCCAGGTCGGACGGCACCAGGGCCGAGCTCTCGATTTCCTCCGCCACAAGGGGTGCCTGCAGCTCCGCGGAGAACTCCTCCGCCACAATCAGCTCGGCCAGCTTCCCGAGCTTCTTCTTCAGGAGATCGTGAATAACCTCCGTCTCCCATCCGTCCGCACCTGGATCGTCCAAGCTTCTCCACCCCGCCTGTCGTCCGGGCAAGACCGCCACGCCGTCCCGGACGAGAACAGCAGGATTGGCACTTTTGTCCGCCGCGCTCTGAGCAGACTCCTCCCCTTGCTCCTGGCACCCACTCAATACCAGCCCCGCGATCACGGCTGCAACTATCCGTGCCCACATGCCGGGGATCCGGGGACTGACTTCCATGGCGAAACTACCTTGCCGGGAAAATCCCAGACCGGTCAACCCCGGTTCGGCCCTAGCACCCCGAATCCTCCCGGGACCATTCCCACAAGGGCGCCCTCGAGGCTCGGACGGATCCAGGAGGTATTCCATGGATCCCCCGGAGCAGGGGCTCTTTTGAAATTCAGGAGACCCGGGGCCCCTTGTTTCCAGCATCCCACCGGTTCTCCTTCAACCCGAATGATTCCGCTGAACGGTATCTCTGAACCCTCCGTGTCACGGACTCATTCCGGCATCCCTTTTCAGACAGCCCCATGATTCGCCTGCCGTGCCCGCAGAATACCTGCCTGCTATCATTACTGGTGGTGAAGGCATCCTGAACGCGGGAAACCAAGGTCTCGGGACAACAGCAAAACACCAGCGCTACCCCCCAAGATGACTTCCTCAGGGAGACCGTCAGGCAGGGAGCGCTCCCTATTCGGCGACGGGGAGCTCGATCTCGACTGAGAAGCCGGTGGGAACCTCGATCAGCTTGTCCGCCTTGAACATGCGTTCGTCTCCCGTATCCAGTGCGGTCCCATCCCCGAGCACGAAGGTCTTTTCGCTATTGATGGTGAGAAGGAACACCGAACCATCCTTCGCAGTCGCCTTGAAGCGGTATGGAGCCATGCGGAGGCCGCCGAGGTTCTCGAACTGTCGACCAAGGCGGATTGCATCCCCATCTTTCTCGATTTCGAAGGTTGTCTCTATCAGTTTCTTAAGCTTCGGCTTCTTGGCGAGAACTTCCTGAACCTCTTTCCACGTGACCGAGCCACCGGCGAAAGAGAAAGAAGGGAGAACAATGATCGCCAGAAAGAGGAGGATCTTCATGACTGCAGTATGCTACAGGCGCTGGCGACAACCCAGAATAAATCCACCACATCCCCCCCTCCACAACCCTTCCTTCATAACGCTCTTCTCTCCGGGAGCAGCTCGAGATTCCAGGTCGGCACTCGTCCAATGGACACCTCATTGTCCCCTGCCACTCGTTTGGAACGTTCCCAGTCC
>CAWWCX010000533.1:0-2963 GCA_963935445.1 uncultured Roseibacillus sp. | reverse complement strand
CGCCCGGCCGGCTCCCATCCGCTTCTTCAATGACATCTCAGGACAGACCGATACCCGAGCCAACGCACCGGTGTCGGTGTGGCTGGCAGCGTGTCCTTGGAAGCGGGAGCAGGCCAATCGATGCTCGTGTGGTTGCTTACAGCATCGGGAATGACCAGAGCATTCCGCACCGGAATTCTTGATAAAACCGTTGCGTTTTCCGGTCGGGATCACCATCTTCCGCGCCATGCATCCCGACGTGGCGAAATTGGTGGAATCTGGTCGTATTCCACAAGCCGTCGGGGAACGCCTGTCCCAATTGGCTCCCGGCAGTTTTTGCCTTCACAAGGCCTGGGGATCTGGGAAAGTGGCGGATTGGGATCTTTTTGCGGGAAAGGTAACCATCGACTTTGAACGGGAGCCGGGCCGATTGATGGGGTTGAAGCTGGCCCTGGAGAAGACTGAGCCCCTTGAAGCGCAGGATTTCCGTGCCCAGAAGATTGAAAAGCTCGAAGAGTTGCGGGAGGAGGCGCAGAAAGACCCCGCCGCCGTGGTGATCAAGACCCTGGAAGCCCATGGCGGATCGATGAGCCCCGATCAGATCGACAGGGAGTTGTGTGGAAGTGTAGTTCCTGAGGCGGATTACAAGAAATGGTGGGATCGCGCGAAGAAGGCCATGCGGGAAACCCATCGTGTCGTGGTTCCGAGCAAGCGAAATGAACCACTGGTACTGCGTGACACGGATCTGAGTCCGGTGCAGACCCTGCTCGCAGACTTCGAGTCTGCCCACACCCTTCGGGAGAAAGCCAAGGTTCTTGATGACTTGCGAAAGCAGGCCAAGGGATTGGAGGAGGAAGGAGTGGCTGAAGAGATCCTCTCCAAGGTAGAGATGGTGAGCAGGAAGGGAATCAAACTGCATCTGGGCGATACCCTTGACCTTCTTGCTGGCCGGGACGAACTGCTCGACGCCCTGAAGAATACATCCCTGGCGGACAACGCCCTGCGATTGCAGGATGTGCTGGCAAGTTCCAGCGGACAGATCGCTCCGGAAATGGTTGGCCTGGCCGCAGCCCGGCAACGACGTATCTACGAGGCCTTCCCGGAGGCCTTCGGGGAGGAGTGGGTGGCCAATGTCCTGAGTGTCTTCGACCGGGTGGGGAGCCGCGGTGTGGGAGAAATCGCCAAGATGTTCGCCGATCGTGGCGAGATGGACATCCTGCTCGATCATATTCGGCGGGCCCTCTCCCGTCACGCTCTCGGCCCCGATGCACTGGCCTGGATATGCAGGGAGCGCAAGAAGTCCGCCAAGAAGGTCTTCACACACGAAGTAGGGTCCGCGATTCTTTCGGTAGTCGAGCAGGATAGTACGGACGAAGGCCCCCGCAAGACCCTGCGGTTGCAGAACCTTCTCATGGAGGATCGCGAGTTGATTGCGGACCTGCTGGAGGGCGTGGACATGAATGAGGTGCGCAACTTCGCCCGGAAGCTCCTGCAAAGTCCTGCCTTCGCTGAGCTGGACCGCAAGTCCCTGATGGCTCGGGTGATCAAGGCTCACCCCGAGGCTCAGGAGCTGGTGACCGGCGATGCGACTTCGCGGCGGGAGACCCTTGTTGTTTCGTGGGATAGCCTCGAGAGGCGGAAGGAGGAGTATGAGGATCTGGTCAACAAGCGTATTCCCGGCAACATCAAGGAGATCGCGATCGCGCGTTCCTATGGCGACTTGAGGGAGAACTTCGAGTATAAGGCCGCCAAGCAGATGCAGGCGGTCCTCAGTCGGCGAAAGATGGAGCTCGAGAAGGATCTCGACAATGCGCAGGGATCGGACCTCACCGGGGCGGATGCCTCGTCCGTCAATATTGGAACGGTGGTGAAGCTCCGTCACGGAAACGTTACCGAGCAATACACCATACTCGGTGCCTGGGACAGTGATCCCGACAAGCGCATAGTTTCTTACATGTCCGAGATCGGCCAGGCCCTGATCGGGCAGACGATTGGCGACACCGTTGAATTCCGGGATCTCGAATCGGAAGAGGAGCGGACCTACGAAATTGCCGAGATTACGGCTTGGAAGTGAGGTCGGGCGAGACTGTCGACCCTCATTCATTTTCCCTTAAACATACCATGTCCGATACAACCATTACCGAAGTACGTGGCCGCGAAATCATCGATTCACGCGGAAATCCCACCGTGGAAGTTGATGTGAAACTTCAGGGTGGAGGATTTGGCCGCGCGGGCGTGCCCAGTGGCGCGAGCACAGGGGAGCACGAAGCCTGGGAGCTGCGGGATGGAGATGGAGGCCGCTACCTCGGCAAGGGTGTGCTGGGCGCGGTCGATAACGTGAACCAGAAGATCGCCCCCGCACTGCTGGGAATGGACGGGACAAACCAGTCGGGCGTGGATGCCGCCATGTTGGCTCTTGATGGAAGCAGGAATAAGAAGAACCTGGGAGCCAATGCGATTCTGGGGGTGTCGATGGCAATGGCCAAGGCTGCGGCTGCCCAGGTAGGCCTGCCACTCTACCAGTATCTCGGGGGACCGAACTCGAAGGTGCTTCCTGTGCCGATGATGAATATCCTCAACGGCGGTGCGCACTCGGATGCTCCGATCGATTTCCAGGAATTCATGATCATGCCGGTCGGCGCGCCGACCTTCCGGGAGTCTCTCCGGTATGGAGCAGAGGTGTTCCACGCCCTGAAGAAAGTGCTTCACGATCGCAACCTTTCCACCGCGGTGGGGGATGAGGGCGGATTTGCGCCGGCCCTCGACAGTGCGGATGATGCCCTTGCGGTCATCGCCCAGGCAGTGGAAGCGGCTGGCTACAAGATGGGCGATGACATCTGTATTGCCCTGGATGTGGCTTCGTCCGAGTTCTACGACAAGGAGAAGGGCAAATATGTTTTCACAAAATCAGACGGTTCGGAGAAATCTTCAGAGGAGCTTGTGGACTACTATGCCAGCCTCAAGGAGAAGTATCCCATTATCTC
>CAWWCX010000532.1:0-2964 GCA_963935445.1 uncultured Roseibacillus sp. | reverse complement strand
AAGAAACGCCGGGAAGAACTCGGAATCGACGACGACGACGACGACGACGACGACGGCGACGACGACGGCGACGGCGACGGCGACGACGGCGGCGGCGGCGGTGGCGACGACGGCGGCGGCGATTCTGGACACGATCCTTACCACCATCCCCATCATGATGAGCACGGCTACGACCACGATGCCGAGCACGACCACGACCCGGAGGACTACCATTATCATACTGATGACGACGCCTTCCGTCAGGAACATCACGAGGAGGGCGACCTCGGCTTCGGAGACGACGGCCACACCGGCGAGGAGGCACCCAGCGAAGACAGCGACGCAAGCCGCCCCTCGGATGAGGGGGAAGCGCCCAGACAGCAGGGCTTCGACTTCCACGAGGAATCCGATCCAGCCTCCGACATCCCGGACCAAGACGATGCGGATTCCGACCGGGACGAGGGCGAGGGTGAATACGAAACAGGCAACCCTGCCGAGGAAGACGAATACCTCGACCCACACAGTCCCCCCGAGGACATGCCCGACGAGGAGAAATACCGTGATCGCGAGGATCCGGACAAGCGTGACCAGGACTGAGTCGCCGGCATCGTCTTCTCCCTCTACCCGGCAGAAATGGTCGGGACGACTGGATTCGAACCAGCGACCTCCTCAACCCCATTGAGGCGCGCTACCAAGCTGCGCTACGTCCCGATGATGGTAAAAGCAAACGGGGGCTGAAGGCCGCGCGCTGTGTAACCCGCCACATTCGTCATTGGCAAGCCGCTATTTTCCTGCCATCTCCCCCGGCTCACCATGGAAACCACCAAGGTCGCCATTCTGGGAGCCAGCGGATACACTGGCATGGAGCTTGTCAGACTCCTGCTGGCTCACCCCGGGGCGCAAATTGCCGCAGCGACTTCCCGCGCCCATGCCGGGAAGCGGATCGATGAGGTATACCCCCGGTTTGCAGGCCTCGATGGCGCAGCTCTCTCCTTTGTAGAGCCCGACATGAAAGCGGTAGCCGCCAGTGGAGCCACCGTCGCCTTTCTGGCCCTTCCCCACGGCACGGCCGCACACTATGCCACGGCCCTGCTTGACCTTGGTCTGCGCGTCATCGATCTGAGCGCTGATTTCCGTTTGCGGGAGTCCTCGGTCTATGAGGAGTTCTACGGAGAGCCGCACCCCGCGCCCGCACTTCTCACTACCGCGGTCTACGGCCTTCCCGAGGTCTACCGGGAAGCGATCTCCTCCGCATGCCTCGTGGCCTCTCCCGGCTGCTATCCAACCTCCATCCTCCTGCCTCTTCTACCACTGCTTCGAGAGAACCTTATAGATCCTTCCTCCATCGTTGCCAACTCCATGAGCGGGGTAAGCGGCGCCGGACGCAAGGCAGACCTGGGGCTCCTTTTCGTGGAGTGCAATGAAAGCGTGCGCGCGTACGGGCTTCCAAAGCATCGACACCTGTCCGAGATCGAGCAGGAGCTATCCGCTGCCGCCGGAGAGAAGGTCACGATCACATTCGTCCCCCACCTCATCCCCGTGAACAACGGCATCTGCACAACTACCTCGGCAACCCTTCGAGGAGACTTCCCGCGCGTGGAACACGCTCTCCGTTCCACTTATGAAAACAGTTCCTTCATACGCTTGCTTGGGCAGGACGCGTGCCCTGATACTAAAAATGTGACGCGCACGAACTTTGTCGACATCGGGTGGATACACGATGAACGCACCAACCGCCTTCTCCTTCTGAGCGCGGAAGATAATCTTGGAAAGGGAGCGGCGGGCCAGGCCTTACAGAGCTTCAACATCATGACCGGCCTGCCTGACATGACCGGGCTCGCAACCGTCTAGGAGTCGAAGGAAAGGACGCTCGGTAATGGCCTTTAAGAAGGTGAAAGGGGGAGTCTGCGCCCCAAAGGGATTTCAGGGTGGAGCAGTGAGCTGCGGCATCAAGGATCCCCGTGATCCGCGCACTGATCTGGCTCTGGTCTATTCAGCGCACCCATGCGTTTCGGCCGGCTCATTCACCACCAATCGCGTGAAAGCCGCTCCAGTCAAGGTCACCCAGGCCCACCTCCGGGCCCGCGAACTGCGTGCCATTGTCGCCAACAGCGGAAACGCCAACGCCTGTACCGGCGTCCCTGGAATTCAGGATGCCCGCGCCATGGCCAAGTCCGTCGCCACGACTCTCGGCCTCCGGCAACGCGAGATCGGCGTGTGTTCCACCGGGGTCATCGGCCTCCCCCTCCCCATGGACCGGATAACACCCGGTCTGGAATCCCTTTCCGGCTGCCTCAGCACCCGGGGTGGCAGCGAAGTGGCCAAGGCCATCATGACCAGCGACACCAGCGTCAAGGAGATCGCGGTTACCACCACGATCGGAGGCAGAAAAATACACATTGGGGCCTGTGCCAAGGGTGCCGGCATGATCTGCCCCAGCATGGCCACCATGCTCTGCTTCGTGACCACCGATGCCAACCTGAGCAAGGCCTGCCTGCAGAAGTCGCTCCTCGAAGCAGTGGAGGCCTCCTTCAATCGCATCTGCATCGACGGAGACATGAGCACCAACGATACCGTCCTCGTGTTGGCCAACGGACAAGCCGGAGGAAAAGCCATCTCTCGCGGCAGCAAGGACTGCAGGAAATTCAGCCAGGCTCTCACGCACGTTCTCCTCGAACTCGCCAGAGCCTGTGTCCGTGATGGCGAGCGCGTCAGCAAATTCGTCACCCTCGAAGTGCGCGGCGCCTCAGTCTACCTCGATGCCAAAAAGGTGGCGGAAGCCATCGCCAAGTCTGCACTCGTTAAATCCTCCTGGAACGGGGGAGACCCCAACTGGGGGCGCATCATTCACGCCATCGGCTATTCCCGGGCCCGCATCAGGGAAGAACTCATCGATATCTCCTATGATGGCAAGCCAGCCTGCGAGGGAGGCCTCGCAGCCAAGACCCCTCTCAAGACCCTGCGCGACATTGCCGCGCGGGACAG
>CAWWCX010000531.1:0-2974 GCA_963935445.1 uncultured Roseibacillus sp. | reverse complement strand
CCGAGAACGGGCCGGATTCAATTGCCCAATCCACGGGCTCTTTTGACATTTCAACCCTGTTTGCAGGTAAGGATGACGTCTCTAGAACGGAGCCGATCAGCCTCGTGCGCTACACCCGGAAGGAATCAGGGGGGGGATGAGGCGGCGCCCCATGCAAGCCCGGCGGTCGCCGGATTGATGGTCTCCTCGGATGTGTCGCAGAAGTCGTTGTTGACGGCAACGTGGTGCGAATTGACGCCACCGACGATGACCTGATCGCCAAGGTGAGAGAAAAGGCAGGGAAGGACGGGTAGGTCGCTGGCACGGCATGGAATGCCGGGGATCGATTCCCCAATGACTTTTGGACATTGGGAGAGGAGGGGATAGACTACGCTCCGTGAGCGGATCTCCCTGTGTCCTTCTGGTTGATAACGGTTCCCACCGTGCGGAGTCGACGTTGAGCCTGCGTCGTATTGCCTCGGCCCTGGGGAAGAAGGCGGATGATCAGGTGCACCCGGTCTCCCTTTTGCACTCCACCAAGGTCGATCCCGCGGAACTGGACGGGGAGCCAGCCCAGATTTTCGAGCCCTTCCTCAAGAGGAGGCTGGAGGAGGGGGTCTTCTCATTTCTGATTGTCCCGTTTTTCTTCGGGCACAGCGCCGCGATTTATGAATATCTTCCACAGCGCGTCAGGGAGATGCGTGCGAGTTGGCCGGACCTGGAGGTCAGAGTTGCACCTCCCATGGTGCAACTTGACCATGCGGAGGATGTGGAGGTGGCCGAAATCCTTGCTGAGCTGGTAATGAAGACGGTGGCAGAGCGCGGGTTGGAGACCCCTGCCGTGACCCTTGTGGACCACGGGACGCCCCGGGTTGCAGTCAACCGGGTCCGTAATCATCTGGCCGGGCAGATGCGGGTTGTCCTTGAGTCGAAGGTAGCGGTTCTCGAACCCTCATCGATGGAACGCCGGGAGGGCGCGGAATATGATTTCAATGAACCTCTCCTGGAGAACCTGCTGGGGCAGGCAGGATTCGACCGGGAAGTTGTCCTGGCCATGCTCTTCAGCTCGCCTGGGCGCCATGCCGGGCCGGGAGGAGACATCGCCCGGATTTGTGAGGCGGCGGAGGCTCGGCATGAGGAATTGCGAACATTCCGGAGTGATCTGTTTGCGACGCACCCGCGGGTCGTAGATCTTCTGCTGCGCCGCTTGGAAGAGGGGTTGGCAAGCGATCCGGTGCGGGCCGAAATTGCGGCTCCGGGCGCGGAGTGATCTGTCATGGAAGAGCTCCCGGTAGTCCACTACTGGCAGGACCCGGTGAAGCGGTCCGGGCCGGACAACATGGCAATTGACAGCTGGCTCCTTGCAACTGCGGAAGAGCCGGTTCTACGGGTGTACGAGTGGAAAGGTGACTGGGGCAGCGTGGGTTACTTCGGGGCTCTGTCAGTCGCGCGGGAAACGCTTCCGGGAGTATCCCTTGTGCGTCGTGCGACGGGAGGTGGGCTGGTAGATCACCGGGAAGACCGCACCTATACCCTTGTTGTTCCGAGGCGGTTTGCCCTTGCGCGATACAAGGGAGCCGAGAGTTACCGTGTGATTCACTCCGCCCTGAGAGAGGCGCTCGAGGATGCGAGGGAGGTGACTGCGTTGGTTGAGGAAGAGCAACCGGAGGACTCTCCCGTCTGCTTCGAGAAACCTGTTGCCTGGGATCTTGTGGATGCCTGCGGAGCCAAGGTGGCAGGTGCAGGTCAACGCCGTACGCGACGAGGCCTGCTTCACCAGGGGAGCGTGATGATGAGTGCTTCGCTTGAAGGGGCCGACTTCTTCGCCGGATTGGCCGCTCGACTGGCGAAGGACGTAAAAGAAAAACGCCGCGAGCCTCCGGAAGGAGATCTCGCGGCATTAAAAGAACAATTCTCCAGCCGAGAGTGGCTGGAACGGCGCTAGAGAATCAGTTTCCGGGTGCGTGCTCCTTGTCGAGGTGCTCCTTCAGGACATCACGACCGAAATCTCCGTCGAAGAGCCGCCAGACCGCATGTGCGTGGTTAGCATCGTTCTGGGTGTTGGCATATTCGACCATGAAGGCACCGCCGCCTACGACGCGGAAATAGTGAGGGTCGCCTTTGGCAAGGCCTCCAGCCCACGCGAACTGCAGATTGTCCACGGACTCTGCGATTTCCTTCATTGCCGGACCGCTGATTTCCTGGCGAGCATTGCCCGCGAACTCACGGAGAATGGCGAGGAGAAGTTTTTTCTGCTCAGCGGTCATATCGGCCGCTTTCACGCCCTGGGATTCCGGTCGGGCTGCGACACGATCCTGAGAGGATAGGATGTCGCGGGGGGCCTTCTCGGAAATGACGACAGGTTTGCCGGACTCCTTCAGGGAGTTCATGAGGGAGCGGGCCTGATCCTCCATCCGGCCGAGAGGGCGGGTGCCCCTGCGCGGGCCTTTCTTCACGATTGCGGGATTAGTGCCGAAGAAGGCCGGGGTGCTGACGACATTGCCGTTGATGACCGTGTAGTTGAGAGAGAGGTGGTGTCCCTCAAACCGCCAACCCCACACGCCGGTTTCCCGCTTGCTGCTGGGTTCACCGAAGATGGCAATGTAGTACTTCTGGGTATCCCGCTTGACGGGATCGTTCTCCATCTCGGCGAGGATCGCCTCGAGACTCATGATGGTGGTGGCATTGAGCACGCCCCTCTGGCTCAGTCCACTGGCGAGGAGCGCGTAGGCATAGTGGGTTTGTGCGGGAGTGAGCTCGCTGAGCTTGAGCCCCTTGCGGTCAAGGGGAATGAAATGCCAGTTTTCACGTTCCTCGTCGGTAAACTCGAAGGACGCCTTGGCTTTTTGCTCGGCGTCGAGTCCCTTCAGGAAATTGCGGGCGGCACGGCCCATATCCAGTGCGGGATTGCCGGCGGAGGCGAGGGGAGCGGCCAGGAGGAGGGCTACAAGCTGTCTCTTATACACATCTGACGCTGCCGACGATATGCAGTGTG
>CAWWCX010000530.1:0-2974 GCA_963935445.1 uncultured Roseibacillus sp. | reverse complement strand
GATGAACTGGCGGCCCAGATTCTTCCCGGCTCCGACGTTGCCGGTCTCAAGGAAGCCATCCGTGGCAACCTTGAACACCAACTCAACCAGCAGATCGAGGAATTCAAGGTTGGCCAGCTTCTCGACAAGCTCACTGGAATGGTTCAGTTCGAACTTCCTCCCGAGCTCGTGACCGCCGAAACACAGGGACAGGCTGATGAAATGGTGGAACGCGGTCTTGGATCCGGAATGTCCGAGGGCGAAATCGAGGAGCGCCAGGATGAGATCTTTGCCACCGCCAGCCAGCGTGCTCAGAACAACCTCAAGACCGACTTTCTGCTCCAGCGCATTGCCGAAAAGGAGGAAATCCAGCTCACCCAGGACGAACTCGCCAACCGGGTGGCCGCCATGGCCAACCAGGCCAAGAAGCCAATCAAGTCCTACGCAAAGGAATTACAGGAAAGTGGCCAGTTGCGCAACGTCCAGCATTCCATGCTTTTGAGCAAGACCATTGACTTCCTGCTGGAGCACGCGAAGGTCGAGGGCACCCTCGATTACGCGGAGGAGCAAGCTGATAACGCTGACTCTGGAGCGGAGTCCGGGGAGACCCCGGGAGAGGCCGCAGGCGATTCTGCCGCTCCTTCCGCTGACACCCCCGAGGGCCCTGAAGAATCCGAAGAACCCGCCAACGACGATGAGTAATTTCGAATCAACCTCCTCCCAGACTCCTCGCAACTCCTACCTCGTCCCAACCGTCATTGAGCAGGACGGACGCGGGGAACGCGCCTTCGACATCTATTCGCGGCTCCTCAAGGACCGCATCATCTTTATCGGGACTCCCATCGATGATTTCGTTGCCAACTCCGTCATCGCTCAGATGCTCTTCCTGCAGATGGCCGACCCGAAGAAGGACATCCACATCTACATCAACTCTCCCGGCGGGAGCGTGACAGCCGGCCTGGCAATCTACGATACGATGCAGTTCGTAACCTGCGACGTGAATACCTACTGTATCGGTATCGCCGCTTCCATGGGTGCCGTTCTTCTCACCGCTGGCACGCAGGGCAAGCGCTTCTGTCTTCCCAACTCGCATGTCATGATCCATCAGGTCTCAGGCGGGGCACAGGGAACAGCTTCCGACGTCGAGAGGACGGTCGAGTTCATGTTCGACCTGAAGAAGCGCCTCAATGGCATCCTCTCCCAGCACACCGGCAAGGATCTTGAGACGGTCGACCGCGACGCCGACCGGGATAATTACATGTCGGCCCAGGAAGCCGCGGACTACGGACTGGTGGATCGCGTGCTGGAAAACCGCAAGGAGCTCGTCGAAGAGGAGGAGCCCAAAGATTCCTGATAAAAAAGGAGGCGGAAACGCTTTCCCTCTGGTATCCTTTGAAAGGGGATCTGACCGTCAGTCCCCTGTTTTCCCCTTTCAAGGTAACCGATGGCCCGCGCGTCCAATCTCACCATGTGCTCCTTCTGTGGCAAGAGCCACTCGGAGGTCAAGAAGCTCATCGCCGGCCCCGGCGTCTATATCTGCAACGAGTGCATCGAGGTGTGCTCCACCATCCTGGAAAAGGAACTTTCGGACGAGGAGCAATCCGAGCTCGACACTGCCTTTGCCGAGGCGGCCACTACTCCCATCCCCGCAGAGATCCGTCAGCGGCTCGATGAATACGTCATCGGCCAGGACCACGCCAAGAAAGTCCTCTCCGTCGCGGTTTACAACCATTACCAGCGCTTGCGTCAGGACTCCTCCGTCGCCCCGGAGGAACTCGCCGACGTCGAGATCGAAAAGTCCAACATCCTTCTTCTCGGCCCAACGGGATCAGGAAAGACGCTGCTCGCCCGCACCCTTGCCCGCGTTCTGGATGTCCCCTTCTGTATCGTGGATGCGACGACGCTGACCGAGGCCGGCTACGTGGGCGAAGATGTGGAGAACATCATCCTGCGCCTCCTTCAGGCCTCTGACTTCGACGTCGAAAAGGCCGAGCAGGGCATCATTTACGTGGATGAAATCGATAAGATCGGGCGCAAGACTGAGAACGTCAGCATCACACGCGACGTTTCCGGCGAGGGGGTCCAGCAGGCTCTTCTCAAGATTCTGGAAGGGACGGTCTGCAATGTCCCCCCTCAGGGCGGGCGCAAGCATCCCCAACAGGAATACATTCAGGTAAATACCGAGCGCATCCTTTTCGTCTGCGGCGGTGCCTTCGTGGGCATGGAGGACATCGTCCGACGACGCCTCGGTCGCAATGCTCTCGGCTTCGCAGCAGCAGAAGAGGCCTCGCGGGAGGCTGAGGAGCACGAGGACCTCATGGACAAGGTGCAACCAGAGGACCTCCTCCATTTCGGCCTGATCCCTGAATTCATCGGCCGCCTGCCCGTGCACACCTCTCTTCTGCGTCTCAACGAGGACGAGCTTATCCGTATTCTCACCGAGCCGCGCAATGCCCTCCTCAAGCAGTATCAGAAGCAGCTGGCCCTCAATGGTGTGAAGCTCAAGGTTTCCCGGGACGCCCTGCGGGCAATGTCTGAGGAAGCTGTCCGACGGGGCACGGGCGCCCGCGCTCTGCGCTCGATCTTCGAAACCATCATGCTCGACATCATGTACGACATCCCCTCCCGCGATGACGTTGCCTCGGTATCCATTAACCGCAGCGTGGTGGAGGGCACCAAGCCCCCGGTCATTCGCAAAAAGCGTGCGGACGCGGCCTGAGCCATCTGCCCACAAGCGCGTTTCTGCCCCGTCAAAACCGGGATACTCGTCCAGGATTCGTGTAACAGGCTCCCGGCCGGGACAGCAGTTACTCAATCTCCGCAATCCGGAACTTGGAAACTGGCCCTCATGCGGGGCCGCCCGTAGCCTTCCCCATGCTCCCGCGCCTCGCGCTCTCCCCGGCCTTCCGTGCCTCGCTTACCCGCGCCCGGCCTTCCCGCCCCTTCAGGGCCTGTCTCTTATACACATCTGACGCTGCCGACGATATGCAGTGTG
>CAWWCX010000529.1:0-2979 GCA_963935445.1 uncultured Roseibacillus sp. | reverse complement strand
GTCTTGAAAACCGGCATAGGGCAACCTATCGTGGGTTCGAATCCCACCCCCTCCGTTTTGAGTGAGACCGTCGTTCTTTCGAGCAGGTGCTAGGTGGCCGTCCCAGCGCGGCCGATTGGGGGGCCTTGCTCCGGGGGGGGATTATGTTGCAATCTGAATTGAAGGTTCCGCCCGGGAATCTGGTTTACCATGCGCGTCCTCATCGCCTGCGACAAGTTCAAGGGGTCCTTGACCGCGACCGAGGCCTGTGAGGCTGTGCGGGATGGGCTGAAGTCTGCCGGAGTTGCGGAGGAGCTTGTGATCTGTCCCATTGCCGATGGCGGAGAGGGGTTTGCCGACTCCATGGTGACGGCTCTCCACGGGGAGTGGCGGACATGTGAGGCCTGTGATGCGCTCCACAATCCGATTGAGGCGCGTTATGGAATGTTGCGTAACGGGGCGGGCGAACTGCAGGCCGTTCTGGAGATGGCAGAGGCGAGTGGTTTAAAGCGGATTCCCGAGGAGGCCCGGGATGTGGTGCATTCCTCTACCTTCGGGACGGGAGCAATGATTCGAGATGCGGTGCTGCAGGGGGCGCAGCGTATTCTGGTTGGTATCGGCGGAAGCGCGACCAATGACGGGGGAGCGGGGATGGCGAGGGCCCTCGGAGTGAGGTTTCTCGATGCAGATGGAGGGCTGCTGGACCCCGTGCCGGCCGCGTTAGTGGATGTGGTTCATGTGGATCGCGAGCGGGCGATGGGGCTTCCGCCGGTCGAAGTGGCCTGCGATGTGGAAAACCCGCTTCTCGGTCCGAGCGGAGCGAGTGCAGTATATGGACCACAGAAAGGAGCAGGGGAGGACGAGGTAGGCTTCCTGGAAACCGCCCTTGCCCGGCTTGTGGAGGTGACCGACGCCGCGGAGCTCGCAGGAGCACCCGGGGCCGGGGCGGCCGGCGGGCTTGGATTCGGGCTGATGTGTTTCGCCAATGCCCGGTTGCGCAACGGGTTCACCATGGTGTCCGACGCGCTGGGTTTGTCCAGACAGGTGTCCGACGTCGATTACGTCATTACCGGTGAAGGTTCCCTCGATGGACAAACGCTTCAGGGCAAGGCGCCCATGGGACTGGCCCAGTTGGCCCGGGAGCACGGGAAAAAGGTCATCGGGCTGGGCGGACGGGTGGACTCCGCCCTGGCGAAAAGCCAGTGGTTTGATGCAACCCTCTCGCTGGAGTCGTTCGGGCTGAGCGAAGAGGAGTGCATGATCCGGGCGGAGGAACTTGTGTGCAGGCTTGGGGTGGAGGTAGCCGTTCTCCTAGAGCACTGGGATGGTCGATAGCGGGTCCGGGAGCGTTTCGAAAACGCACTGGATCTTTCAAGATCATTTTCTATGACCCATGGAAGATGAGCGGGGGAGCAGAAGAAGTGGTAGTCCTGTTTGCCGGGCAGGGAGCTCAGCGAGTCGGAATGGGGAGGGACCTCGTGGAGGCCTTCCCGACCGCGGCGACAGCGTTTGAAAAAGCCGACGCCGTCCTCGGGAGGGCGCTCACTTCGATTGTGTTCGAGGGGCCTGAAGAGGAGCTCACCAAGACCGTGAATTGTCAGCCGGCCCTCTTCGTGCATGGACTCGCCCTGCTGGAGATTCTGCAGGATGAAGTTCCGGGGCTGCAGCCGGTGGCAGCAGCGGGTCTTTCGCTTGGCGAGATGACGGCCCACACTGCGGCGGGAACCTTTGGATTTGAGGAAGGATTGCGGCTGGTCGCCGCCCGGGGCGCCCTCATGGATGAGGCCTGCGCGGCCACGGATGGGGCGATGGCGGCCATGATCGGAGGAGGAGAAAAGGCGGTTCGTCAATTGGCTGTGGATTGCGACGTAGACGTGGCAAATATCAACTCCCCGGGACAGATTGTCCTGTCCGGGGCGACAGCCGGAATCGATCAGGCTGTGGCGCGGGCCAGGGAGCGGGGCATCCGGATGGGGAGGAAGCTGAAGGTTGCGGGGGCCTATCATTCCCGACTTATGGCAGGCGCCCAGGAAAAGCTTGGAAGGGCCTTGGTGGATGCCCCGGTCAAGATTCCCCGCATTCCTGTCATCTGCAATTATGCAGCGGAGGAGGTCGCTGAGCCCGAACGGATTCGAGAGACCCTGACGAGACAAGTGACCGGTTCGGTGAGGTGGGAGGATTCCATGCGTCTGCTTCTTGAGCGCGGACACCGCCTCTTCATCGAACTCGGGCCCGGCAAGGTGCTGAGGGGCCTGATGGGGCGGATCGACAAGGAAGGAAGCGCGGAAGTGCTTTCGGTAGAAGATCGAGAAACCCTGCTTGCAACCATGGCAAGACTCACGACGTAACGCGGGTGTTGGGTTGGGTGGTCCTGTAACGCTGACAGCGGAGATCGGGCGTAAGAGGCAGGGCGAGAGGGCCGGGTATGCCGGGGCAGGAAGAGAAAGATCAGAAGGGCGGTAACAGGTGAGGAAAACAATATTTTGATTGCCTGTCCGGGTGCCAAGCCCTAGCTTGCGCGCCCACTGAACGGAGCGGTAGTTCAGTTGGTTAGAACGCCGGCCTGTCACGCCGGAGGTCGCGGGTTCGAGTCCCGTCCGCTCCGCCATGATTATCAACGACTTACGGATAAGTCCAACACAAGTCCAACAACTTTTTTTGTTGGCAGGCAAAACCAGGCCAATTTTAAGGGCTCTGACGTAGCCCAAAAGGCGCAGCTCTTCCTTTGTCCTTGATCCTCCCGAGGCGGCGTTATGGTCGCCCGCTATGGGCTGGCTAGGCCTCCTCTTCCTTCTCCCTGTCGCGCTTCTCGTCGTGGCTCTCAGGCAGGTCATAACCTCGCGCCCTCAGAGCCTCTCTGACGAGCTGGCGAATGACCTTGCTGCGAGCGAGACCGGAGGCAGCCATCTCGGCCTCAACGGCGTCAGCAGTGCTGTCTTCAACGTCGAGCCTAATAGCTGTCTCTTATACACATCTCCGAGCCCACGAGACCGTACTAGA
>CAWWCX010000528.1:0-2995 GCA_963935445.1 uncultured Roseibacillus sp. | reverse complement strand
ACACTGCATATCGTCGGCAGCGTCAGATGTGTATAAGAGACAGCCTCGGACCACACGCACTCCCGCGCCTGGACGGGGAGCTGGAAGGACGTTCTCCGGGATATCCAACCCGACCGGCACCGGGCAGGGTCAGCGGCTCCCGATCATTCCAAGGGAGCGGCCAACTACCTCTTTGTTGATGGTCATGTCGAAAGCTGGCAGGCAAGCGAGGTTAAACGACGGGTCGAAGCGGGAGAGAATATTGCCGAACCTCCCGGGTTGGGCGAGGACGGATAGGTTATGGCTGTGTCAGGCAGGAAGGCAGGTGGGACAAAACTGGGGCTCCAGTTCCGGAGGATTCTCACGCTGACTGTTTTTCTTCCAGTAGCGCAAGCTTCGGAGATCCTGAAGACGATTCATGTAGATCACGCCTTCCGCTACGACGGTGGGGAGTGGGAAATTGTCATTCATGGCAACGATGGCGACCCCGACCTTGACCCCGAGCAGGCGGTCATGGTTGTCGTCGATCAGCCCTTTCCGGACAGGGGAGGGCGGGTCGTCCGCCCTGCGGGGAGCCAGTGGGATTTCCTCGGGGTTGGCGCGAATGAGGATCTCTGGCTGATTCCGCAGGCTTATACACCTTGGCTTTGGCCGGGATGGAGGACGGAAGGTTTTTTCGCGGAGTATTACGATGACGACCCGAGGCTGGGGTTTACGTCTCGTTTCGTGAAGATCTCCCTGCAGGGAGTTATGTATTCCGGCTCCGGGGAGGGGCAATTCTCGATCTGGAGCAACCAGACTGGAGGAGTGATCAAACAGTGGATGTCCAGCGCCGATGGGATCAGCGAGGAAGATGCTTACTATTTCTCATCCGGGCACGCGCACAACAACTTCGGGTTCAGCGATCCGGGCGTTTACCGGGTCGACTACAAGGCATCGGCCTTTCTGTCTAACGACGGGGGCGGCCTTCCGGTTGGAACGAGTCCGGTGGAGAGTCCGGTCCAGAGTTTCTATTACGCGGTGGGCACGTTTGCGGAATGGAAGGCCAACCACTTCGAGCCCCACCAGTTGATCGACGAGAATCCCGACGATGGCATTCCTGAGGTTGCCCACTATCATGCGGACACCGACAATGATGGGACAGGGCTGCTGCTGGAGTATGCCTTCAACCTCTTGCCGCAGGAGAGGGATGCTCAGGTGCTGGTTCCGGGTTCAGGGACAAGCGGACTACCGGCGGTCTTTCTGGCACAATCGGAGAGTGGCCCGGTCCTTGTGATCGAGTATCTCCGGCGCCGTGCCTCGGGGGCCCCTCGACTGAATTACCATCCGGAGTTTTCATCCACCCTCGACACGGGGTGGACGGTTGGCGAGAGCGAGATGGTGTCCCCGGTTGACGAGACGTGGGAACGGGTCAGGGTGGAGGATCCGGAGCCTTTCGGCGGAGGTTCTTCCCGCTTTGGGCGGGTGCGGGTGGAGCTCTGGTAATTCCTGGAGGGGTGTAGGCCTCCTTTGCCAGCGATGGACGGAGGGGATCCTGGTTCGTGCGGCCACAGGACCGCATGAAGATTGGATCCCTTCAGGAATCACTTTCAGAGGTCCATGGGATTGAAGCCGGGGCGGTATTGCCGTTTCAGAATGGTGTGGTTTGCTTGCTCGCTGTTCGTGAAGCGGTAGCTGCTGGAGTCCCAGTTAAGGTTGGTGCCTGGAAAGCGGGTGGCCTTGACCGCCAGAAGGCTCGGTTCAGTGATGCGGAGAGCCATTGGGAAGGGAGTCCTGTGGGAGGGTTTCGTGCCGAGGCATGCGTCGACCCAGTCATGCCAGTGGCTTGTGGATTGGACCTCGGGAAGGGGCTCCTGGACCTGTTTTCCGTCGCGAAAGATCCACATTTCACCTAGGTCGCCCAGGAGAAGGGCGCCGCCCTCGCAGATGACAAGAGTCCTGTTGAAGTAGGGTTTGATGCTGGGAAGGCCCAGCTTGGTGAAGTCGGGGCGCAAGGCGCCGTCATTGTAGTGGAGAACAAATTTTTCGCGGGCGAAGCGTTCGCCACCTGGAAAGGTAATGGTGCTTCGATTGTCTGCGGAATGGGCGTGGCCGGCGGGACGCGCCGTATGGGTGACGACCGACTCCGGGGAAGCGAGGTCGTAGGCGTAGAAGAGAACGTCGATGAGATGGCAACCCCAGTCGCCGAGCATGCCGGTGCCGGTCTCCCACCAGCCCCGCCAGCGGCGCGGGACGATTTCCGCGGAGTAGGGGAGCCGGGTGAGGAGGGGGCCGTTCCAGAGGTCCCAGTCCATATGGCCGGGAATCGGCTCGGCCTTGGGTAAGGCGCTCCAGGGAGTGGGCATGCAGGAGTCGCGCTGCATCTTTCCGGTCCACACATGAGCTTCGAGTGGTTTCCCGAGCCGGTCCTGGCGGAGGAACTCGATGGCTTTGAGCCGGCCTTCGTTGGTAGCCCGTTGCGTGCCCATCTGTGTGATGAGATCGGGCCGCCCGGGGAGGGCTTCCTTCACGAGGCGGAGCTCGTCCAGTTGCTGGACGAGGGGCTTCTGGGCGTAGACATGTTTGCCATGTTTGAGCGCGGTCAGGATCATGAGAGCATGTTGAAAGTCGGGCGTGTCGATGACCACGGCGTCGAACTTTTCGCCGTGCCGGGCGAAGGCTTCGCGGTAGTCTCTTTCCCTGAAGGCATGGGGAAAGGGTTCGGAATACTTGTCCAGCCATTCGCCATTCACATCGACGAAGCCCGTGAATTCGACTTTCGGATGGGTAAGCAATTCCCGGCGATCGAGCTGTCCGATCCCTCCGGCTCCGATCTGCATGATTCGGAGATTACTGTTCCTGTTGGCTCCGGCACCCAGCGAGACCGGGGAGCTGGCAGATGCCGCGAGACTGGTTGCTGCGGTCCTGAGAAAGTGGCGCCGGGAGGTCATTGCCCCAGTGTAGAGGGAGAGCGGCAGGGAGCAAGGCGGGGAGCTGTCTCTTATACACATCTGACGCTGCCGACGATATGCAGTGT
>CAWWCX010000527.1:0-3009 GCA_963935445.1 uncultured Roseibacillus sp. | reverse complement strand
AGCCTGCTCGGACTGGGCGTCCTGCTCCGCCGCCGCCGCTAGGTCAGTCGAAACCCGAATGGGAAACCGTCAGACTTTTCTTTGACGGAAACTTCTCCAATGCCTATATGGCTGCGCCCCTACACGCCCATGAAAAGCCCTCTCCTTGCGATTCTTCTCGCCTGTCTCCCCCTCAGCCTCCACGGCGCCACCCTGGTCCTCGCCGATGAGGACTTCGATAACGCTTCCGAGAGCGGGAACGGACTCAATGGAGGCAACGGGAACGTGTCTCTGACAACCTCCAATGGCGACCCGACGGACTCCGGCCGCGGAAACGTGGGCTCGGCCGACATCTCGCCCGGGGGACGCTGGGGGGAAGTGCGGGCCGAGACCGAGAACATCGCCATCCCGGTCGAATCCGTAGCAGGCACGGACACCTTCACCGTCACGCTTGACGTATACGTCCCGGCGGACACGACCTATGCCGCTACCGACCGCCTTGGAATCATCCTCCGCTGGAACGCGAACAATACCAACAACAACCAGGTCTTTCGAACCTGGGACAGTTTTGCAGCAGACACATGGGAGACCATTACCCTGACAGGCACTCTTCCTGAGAACGGAGGAGACGGCGCCCCCCTCGCTTCCGTCCTGCCTATCATCAGCTTTGACGACAACCCGAGTGACGCTGTTCCCGGAGTCGCTGCCCACATTGACAATTTCCGCCTCGAAGTCAGCACGGCGGATGACGACCCAAACCTCGCTTCCCCGGCGACCTTGAATTTCGGTGAACTTATTGAGGGCGAGGGAAACGGCACGCGGGTCCTTCAACTCAGGAACAGCGGCACCAGCAACACCCTCACCATTTCCAGTGCCACCCTCGGCGGAGCGGACTCAACCTCCTTCTCATTTCCAGAGGGCTCCTTCCCACTGGACATTGCCCCGGGAGCTGCGGAGGAGATCACATTCACGTTTTCACCATCCAGCGGAGTGCGCACCTATGCGGCGGACCTGGAGCTTACCAGTAATGATCCGAATGATCCTACCTATGAGATCATCCTGAGTGGAACCGTCCTGCCTCCATTCGACGGGGAAGAACTCATCATCAACGGCGATTTCGAGCTGGGAAGCCTGGTCGGCTGGCGTGACGACGCCCGCTTCAACTACGTTACTGAGCCGACCCGCTCCGGCACCGGGGCCGCAGAGTTCAACCTTGCTGGCGGGGCACAATGGGGAGAAGCCCGCCTGGACACCACCACACCCCCGGCTACTGCGGACGACTCGCAGGCTCTGGCGATCACTGAGGACATGATCGGCAAGGAATACGAATACAGCGCGTGGTATTACCGCCCGGCCGCAAATGGCATGGCTCCGGACGACACCGTTCGCCTCCTTCTCCGGTGGAACAAGAACAATACCAATGCCACCGGAATCGACATCCGGGCTGTTGGAGACATCCCGGTCGACACCTGGACGGAGGTCAGTGGCCGCGGGACCATTCCCGAGGTCGGAGGAGATGGCCTGCCCACAACATCGGTCGTCCCCCTGTGGAGCTTTCAGGATGTAGGCTCCAATGGCACGGGCAATGAAGTGATGTATATCGACGATGTTTCCCTGAAGATCGAGGCCCCTCCAGCACCTCCGCGAGTCATCATCACGGACATCTCAAGGGACGGGGAAGCCATGACCATCAGCTGGGAGAGCGAAGCAGGCATGTTCTATCGGATCCGCAGCGAGCTGGACCTGGCTGCTCCCGATCCGGCCACGTGGCCCACCTTTGAAGACCAGGAAGACATCGCGGCCACACCACCGGTCAATACTCTCACCGTTGACCTGCCCCCCGGGGGTGAGCGCTACTTTGTAGTCGAGCAGTATCTTCCGCCACCGGTTCGTCTCTACTTCGATGATTTTGAGGCGGGTTCGGGTGACTGGGTTGCGGACAATTCCAGCCCCGGCCGTGACCCGGAAACGTTCTGGGAATTCGGCTCCCCCGATTCTTCCGTCTCCGGTGGCCCCAGTGCCGCCTTCAGTGGCTCAAACTGTTTTGGAACCAATCTTGCCGCCCTCACCGGCCTTGAAGCGACGATCTCACTCACCTCCCCTGCCATTGACCTTACCGGGCGGTCTTCCGCCACCCTCAACTTCGCGCAATTCCGCGATATCGAACCCGGGTTCGATTTCGGACGGATCCGCATCCTCGATGCCGACAATGGCGATACCATGATTGAAGATCTCGAGGCCGTGATCGACGACCGGTCCGACTGGGAGATCTACAGTAAGGCCCTGCCGCCCTCCGCTCTGGGCAGGAACGTCAAGTTCCAGTTTTACTACGAGACCGATGACTTCGTCGGCATCCTCTTCCCCGGCTGGTATATCGACGACTTCGAGATCACCGTGCCTCCCGCTCCCTGATTCTTCCGGGAGCCCAATCCGTGTTTTCTTCGTGTCCTCCTGATCGCGAGGCACAGAGGAGGGGAAGTTGTCGTCCTCTCTCGCAGGCCGTCGTCAGGCTGCCGAGGATGGACTTCGTTCATGTGTTCCAAAAATCCTGTTCATGATCAATACGTCTCATCAACGTGGTGAGCATCTGTCCTCCTCTTCCAGGTCCTGATGAGATGGATCGGAACGGCGTCTGCTCATGACGGGCAAGCATGGCGCCCGACTTTACGTCCGCCCCCAGGATGCCGAAACCCTCGGCCAGACGGAAATTAGCGGATGGCTCGGCCTTGGTCGTGGTCGGCAATGGCATGGTCGGCTGCAAACTCTGCGAGGAACTCATTCAAAAGGGACTTCATCGCCGGCTCCATACTACGGTAATCGGAGCAGACCCGCTCCCCGCCTACGACCGCATCAAGCTTTCCACCTACGTAGACCACCGCGACTCCTCCTCCCTGCTGCTGCATGACAGGGATTGGTACGAGAGCAACAATATCACTCTGCGTTGTGGGGATCCCGTTACTCAAATCGACCGGGACCTGAAGACAATCGTGCTGAGCAGTGGCGAAAGGCTCAGCTACGACACACTCATTC
>CAWWCX010000526.1:0-3010 GCA_963935445.1 uncultured Roseibacillus sp. | reverse complement strand
GATCCCTTGGGGTCCCGTGGGTAGTTGATCAGGGCCTCACGATTTACAATAAGATCGCGCGATCCGGAATTAGGGAACCGCTTCTGCCACTGGGCGAGGAGGGTCGCGAGTTGCTCGTCCCGCCGGGAATTCTGGTAGTGGAGCGCGTGGTAGTAGTAGTAGTCCTCGGTGCCGGGAATGAGCTGCTTGAGGGCCTCCTCGCGATTTCCGGCCAGAGCGAATTCCTCAATGAAGCCGATCTCCTGCTGGGCCAGGGCAGTTCCGGAGAGCAGGGCCGCAAGGCAGATGGAGGCCAGGGTGGGACGCGGGGCGGCTGGGGAAGTTCTTCGCATGGAATCAGTGGGGTTTGCCGATCAGGCCCCGTATTGTGCCTCAACCGGGACCTGCGGTCACTGAAAAGCGGACCCCGGCCCTGATACTTTCTTGGAAATATTTGCCCATTTATTCCGCAAGGGCTCCCGGATGCATGGGGAAAGGGACCAGAAGGGTATTCGCCGGTCGCCGGCTCGAGTCAGGCCTCCGGGTAGTGGAACTGGTCAAAAAGACCGCTCTTTTGGAGAAGGGGGGGCCAGAGCGGGCTCATGAGCATGGAGACGGAAGAGGGCAGAGCCACGCAGAGAGTGATGATGAAGCCATCCGTCATCCAGCTGGTCTCGGCCGCTGTGGGGCCGGCGGCGAGAACCAGCCAGGCGGGGATGGTGGACAGGAGCAGTCCGGGAAGGTTGAGGACAAACCAAGGCACGGCCGCGATCCACCAGAATGTGGATTCCCCGGTTGCGAGGGCGATGAGGGTGCCTGCGGTCAGGAATCGCCAGGTGTTCAGGTTGGAAAGGGTTTGGGAGAGTCGGGGCATGCCGGGAGGTCTGCGTTGTTTTCCCTTGGACGACCGGAACGCTCTTTTTATTCAGTTCTCTTTCAGGAGGTCGAGAAGGAAGGCGAACTTGAGAGCTGTTTCGCGGTAGCGATCGAAGCGCCCGGAGGCGCCTCCGTGGCCTGCGCTCATATCGGTCTTGAGGAGAATGGGGTTGGGGCCGGTTGTTCGGTGGCGCAGGCGGGCAGTCCACTTGGCGGGCTCCCAGTACTGGACCTGGGAGTCGTGCAGGCCGGCTAGGATAAGGAGAGCAGGATACGAGGTGTTCCTGATGTTGTCGTAGGGAGAATAGGACAGCATGTAGTGATAGGCGTCCTCCTCGCCGGGGTTGCCCCACTCGTCATATTCGAAGGTTGTCAGGGGGATGGAGTCATCGAGCATGGTGCTGACCACATCCACGAAGGGAACGTCTGCAATGAGTCCCCGGAAAAGGCGGGGGCGCATGTTAGCGACCGCCCCGATGAGGAGCCCCCCGGCGCTGCCCCCGCTGGCAAAGAGCTTCCCGGAGTGGCCGTAGCCCTCCTTCACGAGATGTTCTGCGCAGTCGATGAAGTCCGTGAAGGTATTCTTTTTCTTCATGAGCCTGCCGTCCTCATACCACTGCCGCCCATGTTCCTGTCCACCGCGAACGTGAGCGATGGCGTAGACGAATCCCCGGTCAACCAGGCTGAGCATGGTGCTGCGGAAGGTGGGTGGAGTGCTCGATCCGTAGGAGCCGTAGGCGTAGAGGTAGAGGGGTGCGGAGCCATCCCGCTTCGTGTTCTCATGGTAGACCAGTGAGATTGGTATCCGGGTGCCGTCGCGGGCGATGGCATTGAGGCGTTCGGTACGGTAGTTGTCCCTGTCAAAGTCTCCCAGGACGCGGTCCTGCTTGAGGAGAACCTTCTCCCGGGTGCGCATATTGTAGTCGAAGACGCTGTCCGGGGTGCGCATGGATTCGAAGTTGAAGCGCAGCAGGTCGGTGTCCATGACAGTGTTCTTTCCCAGCCAGGCGGCGTAGGCAGGCTCGCCGAAGTCGATTTCGTGCCACTCATTGCGGGCGTTGCGGATGCGAATGCGAGTAAGGGCATTCCGGCGCTCCGTGACCACGAGGTAGTTTTCAAAGACCTCGAAGCTGCTGAGGTAGACGTCCTCCCGGGCAGGGAGCACCTCCTTCCAGTGTGTTTCCTCCGTGTGGGCCAGCGGAGTGCTCATCAGCCGAAAGTTGGGCGCATCCATGTTGGTGCGGATGAGGAACTGATCCTGCCAGTGATCAATACGGTGCTCCAGGTTGCGCCGGCGTGGAGTGAACACGCGTGGTTCCGTTTCCGGCTGGTCCGCATCGATAATACGGAACTCGTCGGAGAGGGTGTGACTGGAGCCAATTACAATGAAACTCTGCGACTTGGTCTTGTAGACGTAGCACCGGAAGGTCTCGTCCTTTTCCTCGTAGACCAGCGTGTCTTCGGACTCCGGGGTGCCAAGGACATGGCGGTAGACGCGGGAGGAGCGCAGGGTGTCCGGGTCCTGCCGGGTGTAGAAGATCGTCTTGTTGTCGTTGGCCCAGGCATGATTTCCGGTGACCTGTTCCAGCTTGTCGGGAAGAACTTCGCCGGTCTCGAGATTCTTGAACTGGAGAGTATAGATGCGTCGCCCGCGGGTGTCGGTTGCGAAGGCGATCAGTTTTTCGTTGGCACTGAGAGCTCCGGTCCGGTGGCTGAAGAATCCATGCCCCCTCGCAAGGTCGGGAACGTCAAACATGATCTCTTCCTCCCGGGTTCCGGTCCGTCGGCGACAGCTCAGGGCGTAGGCTTCGCCCTTCCTGTAACGGCGATAATACTCGTAGTTCTTTTCCCGGTAGGGAACGGTGGAGTCATTCTGCACGATCCGGCCCACGATCTCCTCAAAGAGCGTTTCCTGGAGTTTTTCCGTCTTCTTGAGCGCGGCGGCGGTGTAGGAGTTTTCCGCCTCGAGGTAGGCAAGGACCCCGGGGTTGTTCCGCTCGCGGAGCCAGTAGTAAGGGTCGTTCCGGGTATGCCCGTGCGGCGCGACAACCTTGTGGGGAATGCGCTCGGCGCGAGGAGCTTTGGGAACGGCGGGCAATGGGGAGTTGAGCGTGAGAATGATTGCAGCCGCCAGAAAGCGGGTAGTGTGCATGGG
>CAWWCX010000525.1:0-3010 GCA_963935445.1 uncultured Roseibacillus sp. | reverse complement strand
CACACTGCATATCGTCGGCAGCGTCAGATGTGTATAAGAGACAGCTCTCATAGGACTCCAACCGCACGCACACGAAGGCCCGTGAGGCCGTGATAAAATCTTTATCCGAGAACAGACTGTTCTGCGTCTGGGTATATCCGGGTCAGAACACCCCGGAGATTCCACTGCATGTGGCCGCAGCCGCCATGAAGAAGATCGGCCGGTTCGAGCGTTTCGCCTCAGCAAGAGCGGTCTCCCACGTCGTATACCAGGCTACTCCGGACTCCCCGATGGGCTGGGGGCTGGCCCCGAGATCCGTGGGCCGGGGGCCCTGTCCCAGGGCGATCCCCCCGAACAACACCATGCAGAGAAAGACGAGCAGCTTCACGGGGATATAAACGACCGGGGCGCCGATAAGTTGCGCACCATGCTGGAAACACTTCAGGAACCTTCCCTTTCCCCTTGATCTAGGGGCTTGATGGGGACTCACTCTGACAACCGTATCTGCAAATCAACCATGGACCGCCCATTCCCATCTGCCAAATCTTCCCGCCGCCGCTTCCTGCAGGGAGCTACCGCTACCGGAGCCCTCGGATTTCCGGCCATTGTCAGCGCGCGGTCCCCGAACTCCAAGCTGGATGTAGCAGTAATCGGCTGTGGGGGCCGTGGAGGACACAACATGCGCACGGTAGGCCAGAGTGAAAACATTGTGGCCCTCGTAGATGTCAACGACCGCAACCTGCGCGGGGCTGCCTCGACATTTTCCAAGGCTGCAACTTATCACGACTTCCGCAAATTCTACGACAATCCCGGCAACTACGATGCCGTGGTGGTGAGCACCACCGAACACACGCACGCCTTCGCCGTCCTGCCCGCCCTGCGCGAGAAGAAACATGTCTATTGTGAGAAACCCATCACGCGCGATGTCTACGAAGCGCGTCTCGTTACCGAAACAGCCCGCAAGGCGGGAGTCGCCACCCAGCAGGGCACCCAGATCCACGCCGGAGGGAATTACCGCCGCGTCGTGGAGTTGATCCAGGCTGGGGCCATCGGCAACGTCACCGAGGTACATGTCTGGGTAGGACGGGCCTGGGGATGGCAGAGCCCTGAGGATGCGAGGAAAAATCGCGACATCGTCAACATCCAGGACCGCCCCGCGGAAGCACAACCCATCCCCAAGGAGCTGAACTGGGATCTCTGGGTCGGTCCGGCACCCATGCGCCCCTACCACTCGGTCTACTTTCCCGGGCCAAAGTGGTACCGCTGGTGGGACTTCGGTAACGGCACCATGTCCGACCTGGGCAGTCACTGGAATGACCTTCCCTTCTGGGCGCTCAACCTTGACGCCCCCAGGACGATCGAGGCTGGCGGCCCTGCGCCCCATCCCGAGATTGCGCCCGCCTCGATGTGGGCGCGCTACGAATATGGGGCACGAGGGAACCGTGGACCACTCTCCCTCACCTGGTACCAGGGCGTCGAAAAACCGGAAATCTGGAAGGAGGGCGGTATTCCCCGGTGGGGCAGCGGAGTCCTCTTTGTCGGCGATGGTGGGATGCTGCTCTCCGACTACGGCAAACACGTCCTCCTGCCCGAAGAGAAATTCAAGGATTACGTCCGGCCGGCAAAAACGATTCCGGATTCAATCGGACACCATCAGGAGTGGGTGCGAGCCTGCAAGACCGGCAGACCCACCACCTGCCATTTTGACTATGCCGGACCGCTCACGGAAGCCAATCACCTCGGCAACGTCGCCTTCCGGGCCGGTAAACGGCTCGAGTGGGACGCCGGAAACATGAAGTTTCCCAATGCTCCCGAGGCCGAGACGTTCCTCAAGCGGGATTACCGCAAGGGCTGGACGCTATAGCAACAACCCGGAGCACCTGCCTCTCCGGAGGCCCGGGACACCAAAGGGCAACCTTCCCCCCCAGCCTGCATCCGCCGGGAGTCCTGGAGGGGGGAGAGCTCGCCTTTCCCCCGATGGCACAAAAACTATGAATAGAGTCGCGTCTCCAAAGGTCCAAGACTGCAACTCAAGGCTCCGGGATAGCCCTTTCCCCTCCTCGGAGATTGAACAATCCAGTTAACCTTATACCATCCACCTACCATGAACCTAATTCCAAATGCGCACCGACGCCTTCTCGGTGTCTCCCTCATCGCTGCCTTCAGCTTGTCCAGCTGCATGACGGAAAGCCCCTACACCGGTGAGCAGCAAGTTTCCAAGACAACCACCGGGGCCGGAATCGGCGCCGCCACCGGAGCGCTTCTCGGTGGCATTATCGGTAACAATGTGGGCGACGGCAATGCCGCTCGCGGAGCCCTCATCGGTGCCGCAATCGGTGGAATTGCCGGCGGAAGCATCGGCAACTACATGGACCAGCAGGAGACCATGCTCAGGCAGGAACTGCGCGCGACCGGAGTGAGCGTCACCCGGCACGGCAACAATATCATCCTGAACATGCCCCACGACATCACCTTCAACACGGACAGCTCACGTATCAAGTCGAGCTTCTACCGGACCCTTAACTCAGTCGGCATCGTCCTGCGCAAGTTCGAGCGCACCACCGTCCTCGTGAACGGACACACCGACTCGGACGGAAGCGCATCATACAACATGGGACTCTCACGCGAGCGTGCTTTTGCGGTGTCCAATCACCTCGCCGGCAGGGGCGTAAACCCCGGTCGCCTGGTTGCACGGGGCTTCGGAGAATCCCAGCCCATTGCCTCCAATACTTCCGCTTCCGGCAAGGCCCGGAACCGCCGCGTCGAGATTCACATCGCCCCCCGAAGCTGAGCGGCCTGTCCCGACGAATTCACAAAAGGGGAACGGTCACCGCCGTTCCCTTTTTTTCGTCTGTCCGGCCACCCTCCTCCGGGAAGGCAGCCGGCCTCGACCCGGGGCGTCAAAAACTGCAGCTCATCGACTGCATCCCTTCCCTGCAGCCCTAGAAAGGAATGATGTCGTCTTCCGCGGGCTCCGAAAAATCATCGGGTGGATCGCCCACCCCGGAAGGAGCATCCTCGTCGCCATAAT
>CAWWCX010000524.1:0-3016 GCA_963935445.1 uncultured Roseibacillus sp. | reverse complement strand
ATCTAGTACGGTCTCGTGGGCTCGGAGATGTGTATAAGAGACAGGCGCTGGATCCCGGAGGGAAATCTACTCCTTTCTTTCGAAGATATTCCTGGGCGGTCAGGCGCTGCACCAAGCCCCGCCTGGCCTCGCCCTCAGGGGCGAACGGATCGAGAGCCTCCCCGCCACCACCCTCGCCGAGGTCCTCGCGACTCAGGAAGTCGGGAGGCATCTGATATTGCCGGAAGATGATTTCGTCGCTGGTAACACCTGCCGGCCGAATGACGACCGCATGCTCGTCGACCCGGGCCTGTGTGCGTGTTGCCTGAAGAATATAATCGAGAACTGTTCGCATGGGAACATTGCGCAGCTTCAGATTGAAGGTTGTCGTTTCAATCTGACGGGCTCGAGCCACGTCGGCATTCCCAAGTTCAATCACAAAGGCCACTCCCTTCCGCTCGAGGTCCCGTTCCTGTATGTCCAGAATGGCAGATTGCTGCCGCAGATAGTCGATCGCCTCGCGCAATTGCACCTGATCCATGTCGACCACAGGGACAATAATTGATTCCAGCTTCTCCGAAGCGCTGGCCCCGAAGAGCCCGGTGCCACGGAGCCGCCCGAAGTTTCCTTCCGCAAGGTCGAGAACAGCTGGGGGCACCTCCTGTTCCCACTCCTTCTCGACTTCGGAAAGCATCCTCGCACGGGTTTCCCCACGAGCGGCTGCAAAATACTCGCGCTTATGCTGGTGAACCTCCTCCATGCCCCGGCGGGCCGCACTGTTCGTCGGGTCAAGACGCAGGACCGCATCATACATGATGAGCGCACGGTCAAACTGTCCCAGCTCCGTGAAACCGTTGGCCTCATAGAGCAGCCTCCGCACCTCATCAACCTTCCGGGCGTGTGCCGGTGACAGGGCCGGATTATTCCGGATGGGATCCTGGAGTTCCGCACGGGCCTGCTCAGCGGCGGCGTAGTGTGGGGCTACCCCCGGCTTGAGGACGTTGTCCAGTAATTCATCCGCCTTCGCGTAATCACCAACCCGGGCGAGTTCCCGGGCTCTCTCCACCGAGGCCTGCGCAAGGCGCTCGGCGGCAGCGGCCTTCAACTGTGCCGTCCCAGCTCCTCCCGGGAACAGGTCGAAGGCGGTGGTGTAACTGGCTACCGCAGTTTCATAGTCCGCAAGCCGGTAGGCCTTGTCCCCGGCAAGCAGAGACTCCTGAGCCTGCTGGGTCGCTTCGGCCCTCCGCTTCAGTTCCCTCTCGGCGAGGTCTGAGGGCTCGTCCCCTCGCAAATAGGCAGCACCAAGAAGGCCTGCCACCATGGCCGTGACCATGCAGCAAACAATACGGCCGCGACCAAAACGCCGCAGCCCTGGCAGAGGGAGGTAGGTGATGGGGAAAGTTGTATCGAACCAGCTTTCCTGCGTCAGCACAAAAATCCGACCCGAAATAGGGAAAAAACCTTGATAACTCGGGCTTTTTCTAACCTCTCGAGGGTAAAGTCTGGTGAAGATCTTCTTTCCCGCCAGCGACCCGGCGCACCGGACAATGCGGGGACCGGGTAGCGGCCAGAGCGACATGCTCCAGTGCATTGGTGACGACCCCGGCGAAGCCCGGCGTCAAATACGGATTCCAACCCACTCCCTTTGCTGTTGGACAGCGGTTGCTTCCACTTAGTCCCTGGGAGCCTTCACGACCCGGTCGACAGCGTGCTTCGTGATAATATTTCCCCGGGCGGCCCTGCCCTTGATCACGATTTCACCAAACTGAAAAAGGCGGCTCACGTTACGAAGCCGGAGAGCAGGCTTGAGATGTATCAGGACCGTGTTTTCGGCACTTTCTTCCTCATTGTCGTGGGAGATAAAGTAGAGCACGCGGGTCGCCGGAGTTCCTTTTCCAAGTTCGTAAATCTTCTCCCGGGTCACCCCCCCTACCCGGAAGCGTTTTGCGAGCACCGCTCCATCACGCCCATCGCGGTAGATCATGGAGTAAATCTTCGGCTCCTCCTTCCGGAAAACCGCAACATGAACCGGTCGCTTCCCGACAAACGCCTTGTCCGAGATTCTGACCACCCGGAGCTGGGCGTCCTGGGAAATCGCAATGACATCATCAAGGCGAGAGCATTTTTCGATCGCCTTCTCACGTTTCAAACCAAACCCGGCAAAGCCGTTCTTCTCATCCACGTAGAGGGTTTCGGTGGCCGCGACTACCTGGGTCCGGTCCACTCTCTCGAACTCGCCCTCGTCCGTACGCGCTTCCAGACCCTTCCCGTATTTCCGCTGAAGCTCCTTGTAATACCTGATCGCATAGCGGGTGAGGTTCTTAAGGTTTTTTGCCGTCTCCTCGATCGCTTCCTCGAGCCCCCGGATCTCTTCCTCTGCCCGGAAGCTGTCATACTTGGAGATGCGCTTGATCTTGATCTCGGTGAGGCGGACGATATCGTCCCGTGTGATCTCTCTCTTGAAGAGTTTCTTGTAGGGACGGAGTCCCTTGTCGATCGCCTCGATGACGGCATCCCAGGTTTCACACTCCTCGATATCCCGGTAGATCCGCTTCTCGATGAAGATCTTCTCCAGTGAGCTGAAGTGCCACTTGTCCTCGAGTTCGCCGAGCCGGATTTCCAACTCCTGACGCAGGAGGTCCTTCGTTTGCAGGGCCGAACGCCTGAGGATCTCGCTGACACCGAGAAACTGCGGTTTGCCATCCGCAATCACGCATGCGTTCGGCGAAATACTCACCTCACAGTCCGTAAAGGCATAGAGCGCATCCCGGACTGAATCAGGATCACTGCCCGCAGCAAGATGCACGCGGATATCAGCCTCGTCGGCAGTGTTGTCCTCGATCCGGGAAATCTTGATCTTCCCCTTCTCCTGGGCCCCGACGATCGAGGCCTGGAGCGAGGTCGTGGTTGTGCCCCATGGGATCTCGAAGATACGGAGAAGGTTTCTCTTCACGACCTCAATCTTGGCGCGAACCCGCACCTTGGGGGGGGGGGGGGGGGGGGGGGGGGGGGGGGGGGGGGGCGGGGGGGGGGGGGG
>CAWWCX010000523.1:0-3035 GCA_963935445.1 uncultured Roseibacillus sp. | reverse complement strand
ACACTGCATATCGTCGGCAGCGTCAGATGTGTATAAGAGACAGCTCTCTGTGATCGTCGTGTCTACGGGGAGGCTTACGGTGATGACGCAGTCGCGCGGTGAACTCATCGAGCGTCACGCACTCGTCATCATCAGAGTCCAGGCGGCTGAAAATTGCGGCTACTCGTTCAGCGTTTCTTCCCTCGAACGGAGGAAGAGCGGAAAACTCGTCGACATCCAGACATCCATCTTCTCCCGCGATCTCGGCAAATTTTTCTTCTCTTTTGGCCTGCAGGGCAGCGCGACGGGCGTCACGAGCTCCTTCGCGTTCCTCGCTGGAGAGTTCACCATCACCATCTGTGTCAAACTCTGCGATGTGGGCCGCGCGGCGCTCGGCACGGGCGGCCCTGCGGGCCTCCTTAGCGGCCTGACGCTCCTCTTCATCAATCTTTCCATCCTCGTTAAGGTCGAACTGGGCCAGCATTTCGGGAAGCTCGCCATCGCCGAAGGTCCTTTCTCGATCGGCACTGGCAGTGGCAATGCCAGCAGTGAGAACACTGAGAAGCAGGTATTTGGTTTTCATGGTAGTCCTGAGGGCAGGTGTTGTTGACAGGGGATCTGACGGCCGGGGGTGGGTTCTGGTTACACCCGTGCAATAGTTATTCGTTCAGCAGGTCAAAAAGGTTGTTTCCCTGCTGGGGCTGTGGAGTTGACTGGGGTTCGGTGACTGGAAGTTCTTCCGGAGGGGCCTGTCCAGTGGCGACCGGCCCACCGTCGGCGGTCACCGAGGCATCGAAATCAGCTTCCAGCTGGGCCACGATCTCCTCCCACCAAGCCTGGTCGTCCAGTTGCTGCTGCAGGAAGTCTTCCTGCTGTTCCGGGTCGAGGGAGTCGTGGATGGCCTCGTCCGGGCTCTTTTCATTTTCGGCGACTTCCGCAGTCGGCAATGAAACCCCCGGGGGGTAATTGATGATCATGGCCGGGTGGTATCCGGTTGTGGCACGGAGCAATTCGGGAAAGACCTTGTGTTGCTGGACCTGCGTGAGATCGAGGCGCTCAGTCATCCGCCCGAGGCGGGAGAGCGCATTGTTCCTCACCCAGGGAAGCCGCTTGGCGATGTCCTGACGCTGGACGGGTGTCAGGGTATTTGTGGCGGGGCCATCATCCATGGCGATCTCGAGGTCTTCCACGTCGGGAAGTGGCTGGCGGGATGTCCGAGCGCGCTGCGCGTTATTGCGGGGCGAACCGGAGGGTGATTGTGTAGCAGAGGACCCGCCCCCGGAGCGAAGAGAACGGGTCGCTTCCCCAGACAGCTGGCCTTCGGCAGTCTCCTTGGGGCCACTCCGGAAGGTGATGGTGAGGGCCAGGGTCGCGGCGACCAGAAGCAGCGCTGCGCCGAAGATGAGGTTTCCGAATCTCATGTCAGAGTAAGGGAAGGGGATTCTCGCCTGAATTTAACCCTGATGTCGAGAATTGGTTGCTCGGGGTTTTTGCGGGGAAATTTCTCCCCATGGTGCCAAAGGAGGGAGGCTCTCTGCCCTTGCGACCTTGGGGGGGGGTTGGTCGTTCAGGCAGAAAGCCTCCATGTAGAAGCCGACGACCCGGGGATGCGCTCAGTTACAGATGAGGGGACGAATCCGGAGAATCGAGGCCCATTGTGCCTCAATT
Organism: uncultured Roseibacillus sp.; assembly: GCA_963935445.1. Taxonomy (GTDB): domain Bacteria; phylum Verrucomicrobiota; class Verrucomicrobiia; order Verrucomicrobiales; family Akkermansiaceae; genus Roseibacillus_B. The sequence continues at coordinate 1,388 of CAWWCX010000523.1, read as the reverse complement.
GGGGGAGGGTCCGGGCAGTTTCTGTTGTTGTTCGGGGGTGAGATGTTCCTTGAGCCGCTCATGGAGCTGGGTGAGTTCCCGGCGCCCGGATTCCCTTGCGGTCCTGATCCGGGTAGCCGTTGCGGAGACTTCCTTCTGGATGGCTTCCTGCTGTTCGGCGGAGAGATCTCCAACGGCATTCCTGATGACCTGGAAGGTAGAGCGCTCCCAGTTGTCCCAATCTACAATGCTGGTTTTGCGGGGAGCCTCCGTGGAGGGAGGAGGTGCAGGAGCCGGGGTGCTCTTTACCGAGCGTTCACCGACCAGAAATCCAATTCCATAGCCGCAGAGAAAAATGGCCAGCAGCGCCAGTGCGATGCTTAGATAGTCTTTGAAGGTTGCTTTCATGGGAGAGAATCAGGCGGTGGAGGCAGCGTTTCAGCCGGTGCAGGCGGTAAGGTTGGGGAAGAGGGGGGGCGAGACTTCAGCAGGAAGAAGAAGGTCATGTAGATGGTGATGGCAAGGAGTGCTGCGATGAGGGACCAGCGGCGCCAGAGGATGGTTCGGGCCAAGCTCCAGAGACCCTTCCTCATGGCGACGACGTTGGAAACAAATGAGGAGGTCGCCTTTGGAGTGGGGGACCCTTCCGAGGTGGCGCCAACCTTTCTGGCGGCATCCACCAGGCGGTTCCAATGATTGTTTTTTTCAGGGTCAGGCATGGTTCGTGATTTCCGGGGTTTCAGCGAAGTTTGGTTCCCTGCTCGTGCTGGTTTTCCAGTTGGTGAAGGTGGGCGGTAAGTTTTCGACGGGCTCGCATGGCGGTTACCTTGACCTTGCTGGCGCCCCAGCCCGTGAGTTCCGAGATGTCCCTTACGGAGCGCTCCTCAAGGTCGAGAAGGCGGATGACGATCTGTTCCCGCGGGTTCAGGGTGGCGATCAGTTTTTCGAGCAGCCCGGAGAAGAGCTCGCGGTGGGCATCGGACGTCCCCCCTGAGGTAGACTTCCGGCTTTTTTCGATGATTTCGACCTCTGCTTCGCTGAGATCAGAGTAGGTGACGAGAGGGCGAACCCGGTGTTTACGCAACCAATCGTAGCAGGTGGTCACGGCAATTCGAGAGGCCCAGTGCTCAAAGGGTTGTGGTCCCCGGTATTGCTCGAACTTGAGGAAGATCTTCAGAAAGACCTCCTGGGCCACGTCATCGTGGTCGGCCTTGCGCCGCAGATGGTTGCGAATGTTGGCCCTCACGGAGGGGTAGAGAATCTCCACCAGGGTGCGGTTGGCCGTCTCGTCACCAGACCGAACGCGCTCGAGGAGCTCGGGGGTGATTGCTGGAGGGGAGTCGTCCATGCGGGAACGGAAGTGTTGCAAGGGGAGCTGTCCGGGTGGCATTCGGCAAGTGGCAAATCAA